>CAMXWI010000194.1 GCA_947252915.1 uncultured Lactobacillus sp. | reverse complement strand
ATGCAATTGATCACCTTTGTCCGCTTCAGCGCCATTATTCAAAAGTGCCACCCGTGGATCTTGAATATTGAGAACATTTTGAGCATAGAACCGGCCTAAATGGGCAAATTCAACTAGGTTTTTTTCTTTCGATTCGGCATTGGCACCTGAATCAAGGTATACAAAACCTCGTCCTTGCTGTCCCGGTTGTGCCACAGGCAAAATACTTGTTAATCCAGGTCGATCGATCCCCTTTATCCGACCAATAATGAAAATTCCAGCAGCAAGGATTGCTCCAGTATTACCAGCTGAAAAGAATGCATCTGCCTCACCATGTTTGACGGCATTGGCCGCCCGGACAATTGAAGAATCTTTTTTGCGCCGAATTGCCCGAACGGGTTCTTCACCCATGGCAATCTCTTCGGTCGTATTAATTAAAGTTAACCGTTCAGGATTCTTAATTAATGGTTTAACCTTCTGTTCATCCCCATATAAAAGAAATTCCAGGTCATTAAACTGATCCCGCGCGTTTTCAATTCCTCCAATAATCACTTGGGGCGCATGATCGCCACCCATTGCATCAACAGCTATTTTCATATTCATTTTCCTTTCTTAGTCAAAGTGTGTCGTTAGTTCATGCCGAGTTAGGTAATATACTAATGGTTGATTTTCATCACGAAGATCCCAGTCAGGAGTGTTAATTAAGTTTGCTGCATCTGAGCGCGCAATTTGTAACATTTTTAAATCAGCCACCGGATCACCAACTTTAAAGTCTGGCACCCCAGACTGCTTATTCCCCAAAACATCACCTGAACCACGTAACTCCAGGTCACGTTGGGCAACGACAAAACCGTCATTGGTTTCAACCATCGTCTGCATTCTTTTAACACCGTCTTCAGTTTTTGGGTCGGCAATCAGCAGACAGTAACTTTGCTGCTGACCACGACCAACCCGCCCCCGGAGCTGGTGTAATTGCGCGAGGCCAAAACGGTCAGCATCATAAATTAACATTACTGTAGCGTTGGGATTATCCACCCCAACCTCAATTACCGTTGTGGCGACCATTACCTGAATCTTATTGTCTTGAAAATCTTGCATGACCTGTTCTTTTTGTTCGTTGTCCATTCGTCCATGAAGGAGACCAACTTGGTACTGCGGTGCAAAATATTCAACAAACTCTTGATACAGATCAGTCGCATTTTGAACATCGAGAGTTTCAGATTGTTCGATTAACGGAGAAACCACATATACCTGCGCTCCCTGAGCTAACTGACC
Source organism: uncultured Lactobacillus sp. (assembly GCA_947252915.1). Classification (GTDB taxonomy): domain Bacteria; phylum Bacillota; class Bacilli; order Lactobacillales; family Lactobacillaceae; genus Limosilactobacillus. The sequence continues at coordinate 1,254 of CAMXWI010000194.1, read as the reverse complement.
TTTTAAAAACTGTAAAGCTTGGTCCGCTTGATTTTCTTTCAGCCAGGTGGTCTTAATCGGTTGACGACCCGCTGGTAATTCATCGATGATAGAAACATCCATTTCCCCATAACTGGTAATTGCCAGAGTCCGTGGAATCGGTGTTGCCGTCATTGCTAAGACGTCAGGATGAACCCCCTTCATCCGTAATTGCTGACGCTGGTTAACTCCAAAACGGTGCTGCTCATCAATGATGGCTAAGCCCAAATTGGCGTAATCAACCTGCTCTTGAATCAATGCGTGAGTCCCGATAATGAGATTGATACTACCATCTTTGATACTTTTTAACATTTGCCGTTTCTGACGAGTATTCATCGATCCAGTTAATAATCCAATATTCACGTGCGTTCCTGCAAAAATCTTAGCTAATTTTTGGGCATGTTGGGCTGCCAAAATTTCGGTTGGCGCCATTAAAGCTGCTTGGTAGCCAGCAATCACAACTGCATTAATGGCAATTGCCGCCACAATCGTTTTCCCCGAGCCAACATCCCCCTGCAAGAGACGATTCATTTGGTAAGGTTGTCGGAGATCGCGACAAATCTCATTAACCACCCGTTTTTGAGCAGCCGTCAATTCAAAGGGAATTGTTTTAATAAAATCGCGTAATTCTTGATTATTGTAAAGAATTTGGTTGCCATCCTTTTGCCGATTGGCTCGCCGTATTGATTGCAGTCGTAATTGAAACAGGAAAAACTCTTCATAAGCAGCAGTCCGGCGTGCTGCCCGTGCCGCTGGACCATCTTTGGGAAAGTGCATATCATGAATCATGGTCCGCCGATCCAGCAATTGATAACGTTGCCGTAGGCTAATCGGTAGTAACGTCGCAATCACATTGGCATAATTATGATATGCGATCTTGATCAGCTTACGCAAGGTTGCTTGATGAACATGCTTATTTGCCGGATAGATTGCGCCCATCTCTTGATCCTGTTGATTGGTTAATAACTTGGTCCCCTGAATTTCCTGTCGTGAAGCATTCCAAGTTCCCATGATCGTAACATCCTGATCCATTACAGCCTGCTTCTTTAAGTATGGCTGATTAAAATACACCACTTGGACGACGACATGCCCAACCATTACCCGAAAGCCAAGTCGCGTACGGCGGTAGCCAAAACGTGACATCACGGGTTCAGAGACAATCGTACCGTGAATCGTCACCTTCTGCTTGTCCTTTGCGGTTTCGAGATTAGTACTGTCTCTTATACACATCTGACG
>CAMXWI010000193.1 GCA_947252915.1 uncultured Lactobacillus sp. | reverse complement strand
AGTTACGACTTGAGAAATCGCTTTTTTAGTTACCAATAGTAAGTAATGTTTGTTATAATCAAACGATGACTAGAAATTGGTAAGGGAAAAGGGGGATTAGTTTGATCTATTTCGATAACAGTGCAACAACGCAGATTAGTCCGGAAGCTTTGACGACCTATAATACGGTTAGTCAAAAGATTTGGGGAAATCCATCGAGTTTGCATAATTTAGGAGAAACTGCATGGAACCTTTTGCAGCAGTCACGCAAACAGATTGCTGATTTATTCAGTGTCCAACCAGGAGAAATTGTGTTTACAAGTGGTGGTAGCGAAGGTGATAACTGGGTTATTAAGGGAACCGCGTTAGCAAAACGGCAATTTGGTAAGCATATCATTACCAGTTCGGTTGAACATGCAGCCGTGAGAAATTCGCTTCACCAATTGGAAGAATTAGGGTTTGATGTAACCTATCTCCCTGTTGATGGAGAAGGACGGGTAGATCCAGCAGCAGTTCAGGAGGCTATTCGTCCTGCTACGATTATGGTTTCAATCATGGCTGTCAATAATGAAATTGGAACTGTCCAACCAATTAAAGAAATTGGTGAAATTTTGAAGAACTATCCACGGATTCACTTTATGGTAGATGCCGTGCAAGCGATTGGTAAGGGATTAGATGATGTTGTTTTTAGTGAACGGGTGGACTTTGCGACGTTCTCTGGGCATAAATTTCACGCACCACGTGGAACTGGCTTTGTTTATAAGAAGAATGGCCGTCAACTAATGCCACTAGTTAATGGTGGTGGCCAGGAACAAGGCCTTCGTGGCGGTACCGAGAATACTCCTGGTGACGCGGCAATGGCCAAAGCCATTCGGTTAATGAAGGAAAAGGAGACCGTAACGGTTCAGCAGGAAAGAGAAGTTAAGCAGCGGATTATGGACCATCTAAAAGGTTTTCCTCACGTTAAGGTGTTCTCGAAAAATGATGCTGGGTTTGCCCCACACATTTTGTGCTTTGCAATTGTTGGTGTACGGGGTGAGACTGTCGTACATGCCTTTGAAGATCGGGGAATTTATCTTTCCACGACCAGTGCATGTTCATCCAAAAAGGACACGGAAACGAGCACCTTGTCTGCAATGAAGGTACCGCAAAATGTTGCGGAATGTGCAGTGCGGGTTAGTTTGGGGGATCAGAATACGTTGACAGAAGCTGAACAATTTAACCAAACTTTTGATGAACTATATGCAGGTTTTAAAAAGATTTTAGATTAGGAGGCGGCTATGCAGTACGATGAAATAATGGTTCGCTATGGTGAACTGTCTACGAAGGGACGCAATAAGCGGCATTTTATCGATCGGTTAGGCACCAACGTACGGGATGCGCTTCATAAATTTTCCAAAGTGAAAGTTCATCCTAATCCTGACCGGTTGCACGTGATTTTAAATGGTGAAAATAGTACCGAAGTGATGAGTCACTTGAAAAAGGTTTTTGGAATTCAAACTTTCTCACCGGTCTTAAAAGTTGCTAAGGATTATCAAGCAGTTTGTGACGCCGCAAAGGAAATGTTGGCTGATCAGATTACTGAACCAGCAACTTTTAAAGTGGAAACCAAGCGAAGTGACCACCACTTTGAAATGGATACTTTTCAAATGAATCGAGAATTAGGTGGGTTCATTTTAGACCACTTTGGTGATCAATTGACGGTGGACGTTCATCATCCGGATATCACGGTGTGGGTAGATATCCGACTAGATGGGATCTATTTAAGTAGTGAAGTCATCAAGGGGGCTGGTGGATTACCAGTTGGTACAGCTGGAAAGGGAATGATGATGCTTTCTGGCGGAATTGATTCTCCGGTAGCTGCTTACCTAGCATTAAAACGTGGTGTTTCTCTAGAAATGGTCCATTTTTATAGTCCGCCCTATACTAGTGAGCAAGCGCTTGCTAAAGCCAAAGAATTGACGGGTAAGTTGGCGCATTATTGTGGAAGTATTAACTTTATTGAAGTGCCGTTTACTGAAATTCAAGAGACGGTTAAGGAAAAGGTCCCCGAAGGCTATTTGATGACCATTCAACGGCGTTTTATGTTGCGGTTAGCGGTGGAAATTGCTAATCGGCGGAAAGGATTAGCGGTCTTCAATGGTGAATCCCTTGGTCAAGTTGCCTCACAGACGATGGAAAGTATGCGGACCATCGAGGAAGTTACTAATTTACCGGTTTTACGGCCAGTTTTGTCGTATGATAAAACGGAGATTATTAAGATTGCCGAAGAAATCGGTACTTATGATTTATCGATTTTGCCATATGAAGATTGTTGTACAGTCTTTACACCGCCTTCTCCAAAGACCAAGCCACGGATTGATCGGGCACAAAAGTATGAACAGGTCTTGGATATTGATGGCTTAATGCAACGTTCGCTTGATGGAATTAAAATCACTAAGATTCACGCTGGTGATGAATTTCTCAATCAAAACGAGGACGTCTTTGCTGAATTACTTTAGAAAAAAACGATGGGATTAAACCGCTAAGGG
>CAMXWI010000192.1 GCA_947252915.1 uncultured Lactobacillus sp. | reverse complement strand
ATTCGGGACATCCCAGAGGGACGGTTGGCAGAACCAGACGAGATTGCGGATGCAGTATTATTCCTATGTTCAAATGCTGCAAGTTATGTTGTTGGGCAAGCGCTGGCTGTTGATGGTGGCTACACAATTCACTAAACAATCTGTTAGTGACATTTTAAATGGTATCAACTAATAGTTAATAGAATATTAAATCATCGGCGATTCTATTAATCTTGCTAAGGATTTAAGATTAATAGTGTTGAAAGAGATAATACAAAGTAATCATTTTAAGGAGGAAGTTAATGATGGCTGTTAAAGGAAAAGTAGTAGTAATCACAGGTGCAGCTTCAGGAATTGGTGAAGCAACAGCTAAATTATTGGCCGCCAATGGTGCCATGGTTATGCTTGGGGCCCGCCGTGAAGACCGACTTTACAAGATTGCTAATGAAATTAACGTTAATGGTGGACGGGCAGATTTCCGGACTGTTGATGTTACTAAGCCTGAAGAAGTTGAAGCGTTAGTAAAGGCGGCTCAAAATAGTTTTGGCAAGGTTGACGTTATCTTTAACAATGCCGGAATCATGCCAAATTCACCAATGAGTGCTGTCCGGACTGATGAATGGAACAAGATGATTGACGTTAATATTAAAGGGGTTCTTAATGGAATCGCTGCGGTAATGCCAATTTTCACTGCCCAAAAGCATGGTCACATTATTACCACTTCATCAGTTGCTGGTCTTAAGAATTATGTTGGCTCTGGGGTTTACGGTGCTACTAAGTTTGCCGTTAAGAACGCGATGGAAGTTACCCGGATGGAAAGTGCTAACGAAGGGACTAATATTCGGACAACTACCCTTTACCCAGCTGCAATTAATACTGAATTGCTTAACCACATTGGTGATGAAAAGACCGCTTCAAACATGAAGAACTTCTACAAACAACATGGAATTTCACCAGATGCAATTGCACGGGTTGTCAACTTCGCCATTGACCAACCAGAAGACGTTGATATTTCCGAATTCACGATTTACCCAACTAACCAAGCATAAGATCCTATAAGGCTGAGTGAAAAGCTCAACCTTATTTTTCTACAAGGAGGAAAGACAATGAAAAAGTTACGAATCACAGGAATTGTTATTCTTGGTTTAGCAATTATCTTAGGGATTTGTTACCAACAAGGAATAATTCATTCAAGTAGTAATAAATATATTAAGTCCTCAACCCCAACAATCTTCTTTCATGGCTGGGGAAGCAGTGCGCATGCAGAACAACATATGGTTAATGCGGCTAAACGGGCAGGAGTTACTAACACCGTGATCCACGCTAATGTTAATCAGAAAGGTCAAGTAACTTTAGTCGGAAAGATTCCGCACCACGCCAATAATCCAATCGTTATGGTTAATTATGCAGATAACAAAAATAGTGATTATCACCAAGATGGTAAGTATGCATTCAACGTAATTGAAAAGCTTCAAAATACTTATCATTTTAAACAAATTAACTTGGTTGGTCATTCAATGGGTAATATGTCAACTAGTTTTTACTTATTAGATCATGCACATGATCAAAAGTTACCACGGCTAAATAAACAGGTAGCAATTGCTGGCCATTTTGATGGAATCAAGGGGCGTGACTTGCCAGGTAACTTAGCAGTGAATTCTCATACTGGCCAACCTAATAAAATGAGCCCAGCTTATCGACAGTTACTAGGATTGCGTAGCATCTATCCAAAGTCAGCCAAGGTATTAAATATGTATGGTGATATCGGCGATGGTTCAGATGGACAAGTAACGAATGAATCATCAAAGACAATGCGCTATTTAGTTTCCGGACGGGCTACATCTTATCAAGAAAAGAAATTTTCTGGTAAGCAAGCTCAACACAGTAAATTACATAGTAATCGACAAGTTGATCAAGCATTAATCAACTTCTTATGGTCAAAGTAGGGGGATTCATCGATGAAAATAAGTGTGCCACTAACTAAAGATGGGTATTTACCAGATAAGTATTCTAAATATTCGACTATTAAAAGAGCCGGCCAACCAGTAGTATCATTTCCCGTTAAGATAGCTGATGTTCCTGACGGAACTGAGTGCTTAGCATTATCGCTAATTGACTATGATGCGGTTCCACGAACGGGCTTTCCTTTTATTCATTGGTTGGCGACGAACCTGCCTGTTCAAAGTATTCCGGAAGATTTTAGTAGTGTTTTTGAAGGCCCTCAAGGAATGAATACATGGGCTTCACGGTTTTACGATGAAGATGATGAATACGTTATTAGTCACTATGCTGGTCCCATGCCGCCTGAAAAGCCGCACCGCTATACTCTAACCATTTATGCACTCAGTCAGGCCATGAATGTTAAAGATAAGTTTTTCTATAATGATTTCCGGGATGAACTGGCCGAGAAGATATTAACCAAAACAGAATTAATGGTAAATGCGCGTGATTAAAAAGGGAAACATCGAAGTGACAGTTAAAAATTGTGAAAGAATTTTATTAATTCTGTTGGTAATTATAAGTATTCTCAATTTGATTTTTGCAAACCAGTTTGCGG
>CAMXWI010000191.1 GCA_947252915.1 uncultured Lactobacillus sp. | reverse complement strand
GGGTCAGAAGACGCTGAGCGTGACTCCGAAGCTATTACAAAATTAAAAAGGATTGGGAAAATTCCCAATCCTTTTTATTCTATAAACTGCATTTCTGCACCCATCACCTTGAGCGCCGTTGGCAGTTCCTTGATTTGCAACGCCTTAAACGGGAATAGTGCTCGATAGACGGCTGTCCGTTGTTGCGACGGTTGCTTTTCCATTGAGCGTTGCAGTAATTTACCGCTAAACTTATTAATCGCCAAACGAGCCAGCACTGCGGATAAATCTAATTGCAAAACCTTTGATAGAAATGCAATGTCCGGCGCCGGCAAGGAGCGTAACATTTGAACCTGGTAATTGCCAAGCGAATCAGTTTTCAACAAAACCTGATAAAGTCCCGGACTGGTTAGCTCACGCACCGATTGCTCACCGAGTGCCATGACCTTTTTGACATCTGCTGGCGCTAAGGTGGTTGGATACCGCTTAGCAACAGTCCGATAGTTAAGCTGGTCATCTGCTTGCAACGCAGCCGTCATTCCCAATGGGTAAACGTATTGACCATCAAACAAGGCATTATACTCCAAAAGTGGCTCATTGCTGACCACATCCTCCAACTGATCTGCCGTTGGAATGGTAAGGAGCGGCATAGATTCAGGCAAATGCCTCCGTAAACGTTCCATTAACTCACCCTGATTGGAAGCCACCATCACCTTGGCCGGATTTTCAACCCGCACAATATCCATAACAGTTTCGTTCGTTAATGGTTCAACATACCGTTTATCTGAAAAGAGTCCTGCCATGGTTGGTGAACTAGGATTATCATTCACCAGCACGATTCGATAACCATGATTACGTAATTCGTTCATCACCCGGCTAATTACGTAATCATTTGCATTCCCGTTACCAAGTCGACGGGCACCACTACCAACGACTAAAATTGGTTGACTATCCTCCGGACGGCTTTCATTTTCAATTTCAAACGTAGAATAGAAAGTTCGGGAATGCTGATCAAATTCCCCCGCCGATGGATCAACTTCTTTAAATGTTCGGTTGATCTGGTGCTGTTCGCGTAGATGGAAAATTTGCTCATCACTAGTCTCCCATAATTCTGCAATTTTTCCATCATCAAATCCCCAATATTTAGCCTCTTTCAGAACTGCCGGGCTTTCTTGTAGCTGCTGAATTTCCGTCTGAATTTTTAACAGACGGTTAAATTGCGCTAAATAATAGCGGTCAATCTTAGTTAACTCTGCTAATTCTTTTTCTGAATATCCTCGACGAATCGCCTCAATTAGTGAATAGAGCCGGTCACCATGGGGATGGATCAGCAACTGATCTAATTGATCGTCACTAATCCCTTGCATTAATTTGGCCTGACCATTATGCCAGCCAAATTGATAATCCGCGTTCGCTTTAAGTAATGCTTCAATCAAACTACGGCCAATACCGATGGTACTGCCGACTGATTTCTTTTGAGTACCTAATTTTTGATTATTAACAGTTAATTGGCTAAAAGGAAAAACTGGCATCCGTACCGCTGCCCGATCCATCACTGGTTCTGTGACCGCCGTATGCTTCGTTAATCCGTGATCGAGGTGAATATTTCTCAGTAATTCACCAGCATATAAATGACCAACGACCCGACTCACAGGATAACCCGTCGCAATTTCAGTAAACGTGCTAATGCGATCAAAGTACGGGCTATTTTTGATCACATAATAGCGGTTTTGGTGAGGGTCAAAAGCAAACTGAACGTGATTAATCCCGACGATCCGTAGCTTGCGAGTAATCGCAAAAGCCGTATTCCGCATATCCTGAATGTTACGATCCAATAACGTTTGCGCTGGGAGGACAGTAATTGAATCACCAGCATGAATCCCAATCGGATCAATGTCTTCAGCAATTCCGAGGCACATCATATTACCTGAGGAATCGCGCATGACCATCACTTCAATTTCTTTCAATCCCGCTAGACTTTGTTGAACCATTACCTGACCACTGCGCGACATTTGAATTCCCCGACTAACGGCGGTTCGTAATTCTTCGCTATCCTGCACAATTCGTCGCATCCGAAGTGACTTGGGAAAGACAGCACGAACCACCACTGGGAAACCAACCTCTTGCGCCATTTCTAATGCCGCCTGATAGTTATCCACCGTAGCGATCTTTTTTGTTGGTGCCTGCAATCGCCGCAACGTCTGGTTTAATAACATCGGGTTATTAACCTGGCGAACTGTCGCTTCAGGTACTCCTGCAATCTGAATATCGTTCTCAGTTAAAATTCCTGATTCACTAACCGTTTGAAGAATTTCAAAGGCGCGTCGTCCGCCAAGCGTTGGCACAATCAGCTGCGGATGACGTTGATTAATCACTTCAATAATACTCTGGGCAGTTAGTGGTAAAATATAGCGTTGCGTAATTGCACTCGTTGTATCAAGTGACGTCGAAAATGGATTATCATCCACTAAAACGGTTTCAAAACCAGCTTTTTGCAAGGTCCTGCCAACTTCTAGAGTTGCATAGTCGAGTTCACCGCCTTGCTGCAAATTGTCAC
>CAMXWI010000190.1 GCA_947252915.1 uncultured Lactobacillus sp. | reverse complement strand
ATCAAGAAATGGTCTGTACGCCGGCCGGGTTTCTGACTATAATAATAAAGTATTTATTCGTATTAATTGAGGAGGAGTCCTGGTCCATGCGCCCAGCTTTTGAAGAACATCAATTGCCACCGCGTCGCCATCAATACGTTACTGGTGTTGATGGGATGCGGACCCTTGCCGTATTAGGGGTCATTATTTACCACTTACTACCTAATGTGATGGTCGGTGGTTTTTTAGGGGTACCATTATTTTTACTGATTTCTGGCTACTTTGTGACTAATCAACTACTCAAAAAATGGGACCGGGGTAATGTTGATTTATTGAGTTTTTATCGCCGAAGGTTTAGTCGCCTTTACCCAGTCTTAGTCACCATGCTGGTGTTAACGACGGCTTACATTACGCTTTTTCAGCGCCAATTATTGCACCACATTAAGGCAGTCATCGTGACTAATTTATTGTGGGTATATAACTGGTGGGAAATTTTTAATGGACAATCCTATTTTGATCGTTTTGGCGGTGAATCGCCGTTTACCCATTTGTGGACCTTAGGGGTTGAAGTTCAATTTTATGTTCTATGGCCGCTGATTTTAATCTTATTACTGAGGTTTCTTGGAAAGCGGACGGTCAAATGGATTGTATTAAGCTTAGCGCTTCTTTCTGCAATCGAAATGGGGATTCTATATGATCCGCAAAATATTAATCGAGTGTACTACGGAACGGATACGCGAGCTTTTTCATTATTACTAGGTAGTTGGTTGGCGTTTATCTGGCCACGAGAAAAGCTACGAGTGGGGTTAAGTACCAGCGAAAGCAGATTTCTAAATGTTGTCGGCGTAGGAAGTTTGGCATTAACGTTAGTCAGTTTTTTTGTGGTAAATGGTCAAAGTACACGGACTTACCATGGCCTCATGTTTTTCTACAGTTTGATTGGGATGTTATTACTGGCCACGATTGTGCATCCAGGTGCTAATATGAACCAGTGGTTGTCCAATCCGTTTTTTAAGTGGGTTGGCGAACGTTCCTACGGAATTTACGTTTACCAATACCCAGTCATGATTTTTTATGAAGCAAAGGTTCAAATAGGAGCACATCCAATGCTGAATGCAATTGTTGAAGTCTTATTAATTGTTTTAATTAGTGAATTATCATACCGGTTTTTGGAACGGCCACTACGTCACTATCAATGGCGGGATTTACCATTGACAATCGTGAACTGGTTTGATGTTAAACGACGCGGTTGGAAACAATGGTTGGCCATTGCACCAGCGTTAGTGATCTTTTTTGTAGCGGTTGCTGGGTTTACGACACCAGACCGGGCACCTAAAAATACGGCCGTTCAGACGCGGATTAAAAAGAGTCGGCACGCAACTGCCGTCCGCAACAAGTTAATCGCGGAGGGCAAGACACCGCAAGTCAATGTGAACAGTAAATCATTACAAAAGAAGTACGGCTTAACCAAGGGTGAATTAAAACGGACGGCTAAGTTAAAGGTGACGGCAGTTGGTGACTCCGTGATGGCGGACGCTTCTGACAGTCTCCAGCAGGTTATGCCCCATGCATATGTGGAAGCAAAGGTTGGTCGTCAGGGAAGTGACGCGCCCGCAGTCATTAAGGATCTGAAAGACAATGGTCATTTAAATAAAAATGTGGTTTTGAACCTGGGAACCAACGGCGCTATGACGGGTGATACGGTTAATGAGATTATTGATGCAATTGGTAAGGGTCACCAGATTTACTGGGTAACTGCTCACGTGCCAACTAAGGCTTGGGAACGGACAGTTAATCGCCAAATCAAGCAAGCTGCGCGGAAACATTCCAATGTGCATGTAGTGGATTGGCACGCGCAAAGTGCTGCCCATCAGGATTGGTTTGCTGGTGATAATGTCCATATGAATGAAAAAGGAAATGTCCAATTTACCCGATTGATTGTTAAGAGCCTCTTAAAATAGGAGAATAAATAATGATAAAGATGATTGCACTTGATCTTGATAATACGCTTTTAAATAGTAATAAAGAGATCAGTCAACGAAATGAAGACGTGTTACGGCGATTACATAATAAGGGCATTAAGGTCGTGTTATGTACGGGACGGCCAATTAATGCAATTTGGCATTATATTGAGCAATTGGGTCTAACCAAAGAAGGCGACTACACAATTAACTTCAATGGGGGCCTGGTTGTAAATAACATAACGAAGAAGCCGTTGTTTTCAATGGGGCTAGCAGCGGATGATTTAGCGATTGTCTACCGCTTTGCTCATGAACATGATTACTCACTGGATGTGCTAGATTTTGACCGGGTGTATGAAATTATGGATATGCCACGTTCGGTATACAAGGGTACGGTTAAGCATATTGAATTTTTGGATCGTCACTTTGCAGACTTACCGATGGGTAACCATCCATACGCTAAAATGGTTATGGCGATTCCAGCAGAACGTTTGAAAAAAATCATTCCGACGATTCCTGATGAAATCCATCAACACTTTAATGTGGTTCAATCACAACCCCACATTTTAGAATTTTTACCTCAAGGGGTGGATAAAGCGGTTGGCCTCAAACATCTG
>CAMXWI010000189.1 GCA_947252915.1 uncultured Lactobacillus sp. | reverse complement strand
GGATAGAGTTTTGCCGCTCTTTTTGCATAACTAATCGGAACAATTCGGTCTAATGAGCCATGGATTAGTAAGACTGGTGTTTGATCATTTTTAATTTTTTGAAATGGATCAATTGATACTGCGTCAGTTAGATATTGATGTCCTAAAGTCATCCCCATCAATTGGAAAGTTGGTGCAGAACCATATTGTTTCAAAAGTTCTTTCGCACTATCCTGAATCAGGAATGCCGGATAAAGTAGTACTAACCCAGCAATGTCATTCCGTTGGGCCGAAACCATTGCGGCAACATAGCCACCCTGGCTTTCACCACCAATAATTATTTTTTGTTGAGGATTTTTGCCATAAAAGTGGTCAATAACATCATTTAATTCGGCGATTTCGGTCTTAACAGTCATTTCTTTCATTGAGCCACCACTTAAACTAAAGTCTGACCCACCAATAAAATCAAAGGTAAATACATTGTAATTATTATTGCTTAAGTCGACACCATAGTTACTTAATAAACTGGCACTGCTCCCTAATCCGTGACATAAAATCACCAACGGATTATTGTTCTCTGCTGAATAAAAGGTTCCGACCACTTCACCATTGCGAGTTGGAATTGCTAAAGTTGTAGTCATAATAATATGCCTCCTTCACTACTTAGTCTAAACATCAAGCCATCACCATGTAAAATACCTATTATTACTAATCATTGATACTTAAAATGAATAAAAATGATATGAATTAAGCCAACCACCTGACGTTGGTAGTCGGCCTTTTTATTATCGGTGAATAGTCAAAATATCATCTAAATCCATTCGGTTTGATTTAATTGTGTTAACCAACGCACTATCATCAGAATAGCCTAGGCCAATGCCGATAATAATCTCTTCATCGTCAGCAATATTTAGTTCTTTACGTAACATCTCTGGATAATTAATGAATTGGTAAGCTGTCATTGAAGCCAGTCCCTGGTTAGTTGCTGCTAGCACAATGCTATTACCAAATGAGCCTAAATCATATAGTGACCAGAGTGAATACCCCTTAGGCAATGTTAAATACAAGATTGCTTGAGCATTATAGAGCTTAGCGGACGCAGGACCCATTTCTTTACCTGCGGCACCAAGATCATTCGTCCACTCAGCCATGTTTGCCTGCGCCTGAGTTGGCCAATCTTTTCGTGACATCATCGGTAAATCAGGATTCCCCTTAGCACCGCTATTATCAAACTTTTCTTGTTGTGCGCGAACCTTTTCTAGAGAATCTCCCACTGCTAAATGGACATGATAAGGTTGGGAGTTAACCCACGAAGGTGCTAACTGCGCTTCTTGTAAAACTTTCTTAATTGTCTCAAGCGCTATATTTTGATCAGTAAATTGACGGGTTGATCTGCGATTTTTAATTACTTGTGCAAAATCCATTGCTAATTGCCTCCTAGTAATTACGTTCAATTAACATTGTGCTTGGCCAACAACCTGCTTGTCTGCGGTCTTCACTTCGAATATCAGCAATGTCTTGATCGCTTAGCTCAAAATCAAAAATATCTAAATTAGCTTTCAAGTGTTCTGGATTAGTAGACTTTGGAATTGCCAGGATATTTTCTTGCACATAGAAGCGGAGCATTACTTGTGCAGGTGACTTACCATACTGATGTCCAATTCGCACTAATGTTGGATTACTCAAAATATGTCCAGTTCCTTCACCAAGTGGTGCCCATGATTCATGAAGAATGCCATGTTCTTGCAAGTATTCGTGCATCCCCCATTGTTGCCAAAGGAGGTGAGTTTCAATCTGATCAACCGCCGGAACAACTTCACTATTGTCAATAATCTCTTGTACTTGCTGATGGTTGAAGTTACTCAAACCGATTGCCCGCAATTTTCCTTCATGATATGCGTCTTCAAGGGCCCGGTAAGTGTCAAGGTCATTACCATTTGGCCAGTGAATAATCATCAAGTCAAAGTAATCAAGGCCTGCTGCTTTGAGTGAAGTATCAATTCCCGCTTTAGTACTACGATAGCCACTCGTCTGGGTCTTGGAGGTAACAAAGATCTCTTCACGATTGATACCACTATTTCGAACAGCTGCACCAACTTCACGCTCATTGCCATAGTTTTGTGCGGTATCAATTAAGCGGTAACCAACTTTTAATGCTTGTGCAACTTCCTGCTCTGTTACGCGTGGTGAAGTAAGGTAAGTTCCATAGCCAATTGCTGGAATCTTAACATCGTTGTTTAAAGTATAGTATTTCATTTTTCTTCCCTCCATCTTTACTTATTGATAATTAACTTCCCAAACATTCCGTTCTTGCGCTAACTCAACAAACTTTTCTGCAATTAAATCTGGTGCAAAATGAGTATCTGGCTTAATCACTCCACCAACAGTGATAGTACCTGCAAATATTCCACTATTTTTCAAAGTAGTATTTAATAGTTGAAACATATTACGCAAACCTGCCTTGGCAGCACTGAGTCCCATAAACCCTGGGAATGGCGTAACTCCAGCAATCCCACCAGTAAATAGTGCAAAACCTTTTGTCGCTACTAGGTTATCGTGTAAAGCTACTACTGTTTGATAAGCACCAGCAA
>CAMXWI010000188.1 GCA_947252915.1 uncultured Lactobacillus sp. | reverse complement strand
TAATAAAGGAGAAATAAAACAATGCGCGGAATGAACGGAATGAATATGCAACAAATGATGAAGCAAGCCAAAAAAATGCAAAAGCAGATGATGGCAGAGCAAAAGGATTTAGCAGCACAAGAATTTGTTGGAACTGCACCAGATGACATGGTCAAGGCTAAGTTTACTGGTGATAAAAAGTTAGTTGACTTACAAATCAAGCCGGAAGCGGTTGATCCTGACGATGTTGAAATGTTGACGGACTTAGTTGTGGCAGCGGTCAATGATGGCCTCCAAAAAGTGGATGCTGCAACGCAGCAAAAACTTGGCAAATACACTAAAGGACTAGGAATGTAGTATGCAGTACCCAGAACCAATTGCTAAGTTGATTGCGAGTTACATGAAATTACCCGGAGTTGGTGAAAAAACGGCAACGCGCCTCGCTTTTTATACAATCGGCATGGATGAAGACGATGTTAAAGATTTCTCTAGGGCTTTGGTATCAGTTAAAGAGGATCTTCATTATTGTTCTATTTGTGGAAACATTACCGAAGACGATCCATGCCCAATTTGTAAGGATCAGGGGCGCGACCAAACGACCATTGTGGTGGTAGAAAATTCGCGTGATGTAATGGCCATGGAGCGGATGAATGAGTATCATGGCTTATACCACGTATTACACGGGACAATTTCTCCAAGTGAAGGGACTGGTCCGATGGATATTAACATTCCATCATTAATTGAGCGTTTAAAAAAGCATTCAGAAGTTAAGGAAGTAATTATTGCTACCAATGCTTCAATGGATGGGGAAACAACTGCTCAGTACTTGGCTAAGTTATTGAAGCCCGCGGGAATTAAGGTCACCCGGCTTGCCCATGGTTTGTCTGCGGGTGCGGATATTGACTACACTGATGAAGTTACTTTATTCAAAGCGGTTCAAGGAAGAACGGAGATGTAGACATGCTCTTTAAAAGTGATCCGCAGCGGATGCGTAAAATCGGTAATCGTCAACTCATGCAATTAATTTATGCAACCAAAGATAGTTGGAATCAGGCGCGCGAAACAGAACAGGCCGTTTATGAAGGTCACGTTGATAGCGAATTAACTGATCGGACTAAACTGCAGGAATGCAAGTACATGTACCTTTATCAATGGGCCCGGAAAAGAAAAGCACATGGGCACCTTAATGATGGGGTCATCCAACATTAGGAGAATAGATATGCAAGGAAGGTTTATTTCATTTGAAGGACCCGATGGTGCGGGGAAAACAAGTGTCATCAGCGCAATTCAAGAGTGGCTGACGCAAAAGTATGGTGAACAAGCCGTCTTATTAACGCGAGAGCCGGGTGGTAACCGAATCTCAGAACAAATTCGACAGATTCTTTTTGACGATCACAATACAAATATGGATGCACGGACGGAAGCGCTATTATTTGCTGCGGCCCGTCGTCAGCACATTGTAGAGGATATTGAGCCCGCATTACAGGCGGGAAAGATAGTCCTGAGTGATCGATACGTTGATAGTTCGGTCGCTTACCAGGGTGGCGGACGTCATCTTGGTGCGGATGATATTTGGGAATTAAACCAATTTGCCATTCATGGACTTCTCCCGGATTTGACCATTTATCTGGATATTCCATCAGAATTAGGGCTCGAACGAATTAGTAAACATCGGCAAAATCAGGTCAACCGATTAGATCGAGAAAAGTTACGATTTCACCAGGATGTTCGGAATGCTTACCTGACTTTAGCTCAACGTCACCAAAAGCGAATTCAACTAGTAGACGCGAGTCAGCCACTGCCAACGGTTATTAATACGGTGCAGAAAATGATTCAAAGTCGTTTCAACCTTGAATAAGGAACGAGAAGGAGGAAGAACTTATGAAAATGATTATGGCAATTGTGCAACCGAAGGATAGTAATCGGGTTCGGGATGCACTAGCAAAAAATAAAATCGGGGTCACTAAGTTGACCACTTCTGGTGGATTCCTTCATGAGGGAAACACCACATTTATGATTGTAGTTGAGGATAAGCGAGTGGATGAAGCGTTAGAGATTATTAAGGCGAATGCGAAGACTCGTCAAGAATATATGACGCCAACAGCCTATATTGACAATGCTGCTAATTCTGTACCAGTCAATGTTCAAGTTGGCGGTGCAACGGTATTTATTTTACCGGTCGATAAAATGTTGCACTTTTAAGCGCAACAAACTGAGAGGAGCACAACGTGGGAATGCAATCATTAACAGCCCAGGATTTGCAGCCAGCGATTGTTGAACGTTTTCAACACATTATTAGTAATGGAGAATTAGCGCATGCTTATCTATTTGTAGGTCCCAATGGTTCTGGAAAACAGGAATTAGCTCAGTGGCTAGCACTGAGTATCTTTTGTTCCCATCGTCAAGCAGGTCGGCCAGATTTTACGTGTGATGAATGTCAACGGATTTTATCAGGTAACCACCCTGATGTGGTCCGAGCAACTGCAGAAGGCCGGCAAATCAAAGTTGATCAAATTCGTCATTTAAAGGCGGAGTTTACCAAGTCCGGGATAAAAAAAAAAAAAAAGGTCTTCATTATTGAGGATGCCGATAAAA
>CAMXWI010000187.1 GCA_947252915.1 uncultured Lactobacillus sp. | reverse complement strand
CTATTAGGTGGAACATTGGCCGAAATCTTCAGCTACCGAGTTACCTTTTTCATTACCGGAGCGATCCTTTTTATTATTTTTCTTGGCTGTCTTTTCTTCGTCCATGAGGAAGGTTTCCAACCAGTACAAGACAAAAAACTAGATAAAGCAACGGGGGTCATCCATGAGCTGCAATCACCACGAATTATCTTCGGATTGCTCATTACGACCATGATTATTCAAGCCGCTAACAACTCAATTAATCCGATTATTTCGCTCTTCATTAAAGAACTAATGCACGGTGGGAAAGGGGTTACTTTCGTCAGCGGTGTCATTGCGGCATTGCCAGGGGTGGCAACCATGGTGGCTGCCCCACTGCTCGGTCGCCTTGGAGACCAAATTGGGACGCAAAAGATTCTCATTTCCGGTTTTATTATCAGTATCCTGTGTTTTGTACCGAGCGCCTTTGTGCAAAACCCCTGGCAACTGGGGATTTTACGCTTCCTGATTGGTATTGCTGACGCTTCGCTTTTCCCGCAAGTCCAAACGTTACTGACTAAAAACTCACCAAGTATGTTAACGGGCCGAATTTTTAGTTGGAACCAAAGTTTTATGTATATCGGTAATATCATGGGTCCATTAATTGGTGGCTTTGTGGCGGGGCTTTACGATTACAGTGCGGTTTTCCTTTCTACCGCCTTCATTGTATTAATCAATATGATCCTCTTTATCTTCAACGTTTACCGGCCCTTAAAACTACAAGCTAAATAAAAAGATCTCGACAAAATGTCGAGATCTTTTTTGTTTGGTTATCGAGCTTAGTTGTTCTTGAAACCGTACTTCTTGTTGAACTTGTCGACTGCCCCATCGGCTTGAGTAAACTTTTGCTTACCAGTGTAGAATGGGTGTGAGTCAGAAGTAACTTCAACCCGGATTAATGGGTATTCGTTACCGTCTTCCCACTTAACAGTTTCCTTTGAAGTAGCAGTTGAGCCAGATAAGAACTTGTAGCCAGTTGAAGAATCTTCAAAAACTACGTAATGATAATCTGGATGAATTCCTTGTTTCATAATTTATACGCTCCTTTGCCATGAATCATTGCCTGAAACATAGTTATTTTTACAACTACGATAGGATAACATAATTTGAAGCTGAACGCAAACTAATTAATCATCATCTTCAATTGTAACATCCCCATTGAGTCGGTTCAGCTTCCATACAATCCGGTCATAGCCCCGCAGAATATTATCTGCTTTATGGATCACAGTGGTCCCTTTAGCCATTAAACCGGCAATCACCAGTGCAGCGCCAGCACGAATTTCACCTGCTTCAACATCCGCACCGTGCAATTCTTCCGTATGGTCAATCGTGATTTGTCCATCACCAGCACTAATCTTCATGCCCATTTTCTGTAATTCGGGAATGTGCTTAACCCGCTTTGGATAAATTGTATCAACAACCGTACTCTCCCCATTTGCTAATGACATCAAGGGGGTTAATGGTTGTTGTAAATCAGTTGCGAACCCTGGGTATGGCATTGTCTTGACATGAACTGGATTGAGGTGGTCTGTTGCAGGAACATAGATCTTATCACTATCAATTTGCAGATCCACGCCCATTTCCATCAGTTTACTGGTGTATGCTTCCAAGTGTTCTGGAATTACATTTTTAAGCATCACACCATCACCCAAGGCTGCCGCTAATGACAGGTATGTTCCCGTTTCAATCCGGTCTGCAATAATCGTGTGGGTGTTCATCGATTGCAGGGTATCAACTCCGGTTATCCGCACCACGTCCGTTCCGACACCCCGAATTTTAGCCCCCATGTTATTAAGGAAAGTTGCTAAATCAATAATTTCCGGTTCCCGAGCCGCGTTTTCAATAATCGTCGTCCCTTCAGCACGAACAGCTGCCAGAATTGCATTAATCGTGGCCCCCACAGAAACCATATCCATGAAGATCCGTGTCCCGTGCAACCCATTAGGCGCATCCAGATGGACAGTTCCCGCGTGTTCGCTAACGTTAGCCCCCAATGCTTTAAAGGCCTTTAAGTGCTGATCAATTGGCCGCGGACCAATATTATCACCACCAGGGAAAGTCAGAGTTGCGCGGTGGAATCGTCCTAACAGGGCGCCCATAAAGTAGTACGATGCGCGCAAACTCTTAATTGCTTTACTCGGTAGTTCTGCCTCAACGATTTCAGTTGGGTCAATGTCTAATACCCCGTGGGTGAAGTTGGATTTGACATTCATTGACTCCAAAATAATCATCAAGTTATGAACATCCAAGATGTCAGGGACAGTATCAAACTGGACTGGCGTGTCTGCCAAAATAGCTGCCGGAATTAATGCCACCGTACTATTTTTGGCACCACCGATGGTTACTTCGCCAGCTATTCGGTTTCCTCCTTGAATGATCAGTTTTTTCATGTTGATCTTTCCTCACTTAAAATCTTTATTTTGTATCTTTTTAATGCATTATTATTATATTTAAACAGTCAATAAACATAATAAAGAACCTCCGTCTAAATTACAACCTTTTCGTTAAATAATTAAACTTTCTTCAAATTAATTTTCACCATCTTGCACCAAAAAA
>CAMXWI010000186.1 GCA_947252915.1 uncultured Lactobacillus sp. | reverse complement strand
CGTCGGCAGCGTCAGATGTGTATAAGAGACAGGCTCGGTGCGGGGAGTTTGATTGGTCTAGCCGGTAGCGCTGTGATGGGTAAGTTAGCGGATTCAATCGGTCGTCGCGGTCTTTTGATGATTAATATGTACATTTTTGCTGTGCTATCGTTGGCGCAATTAGTGACAACTAATCCCTGGCTGCTTTTTATTATTCGGGTTGCGATTGGTTTGATGATTGCCATTGATTACACGGTCGGCAATTCATTATTAGTAGAATGGCTACCAGAGCAAGAAGCAGGTAAGCGGCAAAGTCGCCTGATCTTCTATTGGGCAATTGGCTTTGTTTGTTCATATTTTGCGGGAATTCTAATTCAGGGATTCGGTAGTGCCACCTGGCAAATTATCCTTGCCTCCTCAGTGGTACCAAGCTTAATTACTGCGCTGTATCGCTCAGTCTGCCGGGTTCCCGCATCACCAAGTTGGTTAGCAAGCCAAGGGCAAAAGGAACGGGCCCAACACTTAATTCACAAGCACATTGGGCGTCGCAAGCGTGATCCAGAGAAGATTACGTGGCGAGTGGTGTTTAATAAGCAATATCGACGTCGGACCATTGTTGGTGGCTTATTTTATGCATGTCAGGCGTTCGCCTTCTTTGGCATTAGTATTTTCTTACCAATTCTTTTAAAGGGGTTGAAGTTAGGAAATGATCAATTATCGGGGGTAATGTATAACGCCTGCGTCATGGCGGGGGTGCTCGTTGGGATGGCCTTATTTAATCGTCTGAGTCGGCGAGCATTTTTGGTTGGTCACTTATTATTAGCGGCCCTGGCCTTAATGATTATCATTGTTAATCCCGGTCACAGCCAGTTTTCCAGTTGGGATGTTTTGCCATCTTCTCTGTTGTCCTATCTGCTGGATTGGTGCTTGATTATCCGTACCCGACGGAGCTATTTGATATTAAAGTGCGGGCAACTGGTGTCGGTACGGTCATTACGATTAGCCGGATTGGAGCGGCTAGTGGGACATTCCTCCTACCAGTTTTAACAAATATTGGTGGTAGTAATTTGGCCATGCTGGTATGTGCAATCATTCTGCTAATTGGTGGTGTCGGCTGTCTCTTCTTTGCTCCTGAAACATCCCCAAAGTAAATTAAAAAGGATTGACCAAATTTCGGTCAATCCTTTTTTATTACTTTTTAATCTTGATTTCCTTGTGTTGCCGACTTGCAAATAACAGAATTGCCATCCAAACGAGGGTCACAATTAATGAAATTAAAGTGCTTTCCCGCATCGTCATGGTAACAGCAACTACCGCAAAGAAGATCAGCACTAAGTAGTCAGAAACCGGTGCTAATGGCATTTTAAACGGACTTTCCTTCGGGTACTTCTTTCTGAATTTTAAGTGGGTAATCACAATTGCTCCCCAGATGAAGATAAAACTCGTGGTGGCCACACTAGAAATCAGGGTGAAGACACTGCCTGGAACTAAGTAGTTTAAAGCAGCCGAAAGGGTAATCAAGAGTGCGGAAATGATAATCGCAAATGTTGGAACTTGGAACCGTGAAATGTGGCTGATGATCCGCACCTTGGGATTAGGTGACTTGTAAGTCAATTCAGCTAACATTCGTCCGGTCGTGTAAAGCGCACTGTTACATGAAGAAGCAGCCGCCGTAATTACAACGAAGTTGATAATGTCCGCTGCCCCGCTAATCCCAATATCCTTGAATACCATTACGAAGGGACTGGAGTTAGCATTGAGCAGGTTCCAGGGGAAGATCGACATGATCACCGCCAGTGAACCAATATAGAAGATTAAGATCCGTACGGG
Organism: uncultured Lactobacillus sp.; assembly: GCA_947252915.1. GTDB lineage: Bacteria > Bacillota > Bacilli > Lactobacillales > Lactobacillaceae > Limosilactobacillus. The sequence goes on along the minus strand of CAMXWI010000186.1, from coordinate 771 downwards.
AATGTTATTAATGGCCCGCGGAATAACTTCTTCCGGGTCTTGAGTTTCAGCAGCGGTCATTCCGACCATTTCAACCCCGGCAAAAGCAAAGACGACCATTGGTAAGGACTTCAGTACCCCTGACCAACCGGTCGGGAAGAAACCACCATGACTAACCAGGTTGGCTGGCGTTGCAATACCGGCACTAGTGTGGTAATGGAAAATCATTAGGCCGATCCCAATCAAAATCAGGGCAATGATTGCCACAATTTTGATTAATGCAAACCAGAATTCGACTTCCCCGAAGGCCTTGACGGTAATTAGGTTAATACAAAGCAGAATTGCAATGGTAATTAACCCGGGGACCCATTGCGGCAGGCCCGGCAACCAAAGTTTGATATAAACCCCAATTGCAGTTAGTTCGGCCATCGCGATCGCAATCCAACTGGCCCAGTAGGCCCAGCCGATGACAAATCCGGCCCGGTGGCCCCAGTATTTATGAATTAAATCGACAAAGGAGTGATAGTGAACATTGGTCATCATCATTTCTCCCATTGCCCGCATCATCCAAAAACAGATTAACCCGGTAATCAAGTAACCAAGGATGATGGATGGACCGGCGAAGTGAATGGATTCACCAGATCCTAAGAAAAGACCCGTTCCAATTGCACCACCTAGGGCAATCATTTGAACGTGACGGTTAGTAAGTCCACGTTGTAATTCATTTGAATCTTGCGTGGCCTGATGGCTTTTATCAGCCATTTAAATTCCTCCTTTAAGTTCATGCAGCTT
>CAMXWI010000185.1 GCA_947252915.1 uncultured Lactobacillus sp. | reverse complement strand
CATCAGCAGTGACCTTAACCCAGGCCAGTCCCTTAGCACCATAACGCTTAATGTAATCTTCCTTTTTGGTAATGTCTTTTCTTGAGTAATGCTCAGCACCACCTGGTACACAGATTGCCCGAACAAATTTACCATCAGCAACTGTGCCTGAAAAGACCTTAAAGCTACTGTCCTTCACGATATCTGACAGGTCAGTAATTAACATTCCAAACCGGGTATCTGGTTTATCGGAACCATAACGATCCATGGCTTCTTGCCATTCCATCCGGGGGAATGGAGTTTTAACGTCAACATTTAACGCTTCTTTCATGACCCGCTTAATCAAGCCTTCAGTCATGTCTTGAATATCTTCAGCAGTCGCAAAACTCATTTCGGTATCCACTTGGGTAAATTCCGGTTGCCGATCACCACGTAAGTCTTCGTCACGGAAACACCGTGCCATTTGGTAATAACGATCTACACCGGCTGCCATTAATAATTGCTTAAAAAGTTGTGGAGATTGTGGCAAGGCATAGAAATGACCAGGATATAGCCGTGATGGGACTAAGAAGTCACGCGCCCCTTCAGGAGTTGAACGGGTTAGGTCAGGTGTTTCTACATCCATAAAATCATTATTGTCATAGTAATTATGAATAATGGAAGCAACCTTGCTCCGTAACTTCATATTCTTCATCATTTCCGGACGCCGTAAGTCAATATAACGATATTGCAAACGCAAATCTTCACTGGCATCAACGTGATCCTTAACTTCAAATGGTGGCGTTTGTGACTTTGCTAAAATATTGGCTTCTTTAACTTCCACTTCAATCTTGCCAGTCGGTAAATCCGGATTGATTTCTGCTCGTTCACGAACCACCCCTCGCACTTCGAGGATGTATTCACTCCGGCATTCATTAGCAACCTTAAATGCTGCTGGATCTTGTTTTTCATCGAAAACTAATTGAACTATTCCTTCCCGATCTCGTAAATCAATGAAAATTAAGCCACCAAGGTTACGGCGCTTGGCAACCCAGCCCTTTAAAACAACTTCTTCACCAATTTGGCTTTCATTTGTCCGTCCAGCATAATTTGTTCTCTTCATTTCGCTTACCCCTCAATATGTTCTTCAAAAACGTTGGCAAAATTATTTAATAAATCAGCTAATTTGACGGAGACTTCCTTACCAGTAGCCATTACTTTAAGATGAACATTTCCTTCTTCCAGTTCACGCTTACCAATCGTTAAAACAACCCGCGCATGCATCCGGTCAGCAGTTCTAAACTGGGCCTTTGGTTTCCGTCCCAGAAAATCGCGATCAGCAATTAAGCCGGCGTGACGCGCTGCTTGGACTAATTGTAAGCTTTCGAGATTCGTATCATCACCAATCCCGACAACGTAAACGTCTAAGTGGTCATCAGTTGGCAGTTGAATTCCTTCATCATTTAGCAATAGCAATAGGCGTTCCTCACCAATCCCAAAACCAACTCCAGAAAGATCAGGGCCACCAAGTTGTTCAACCAGGCCACTGTAACGTCCACCACCACAAATTGTCGTGTAGCCATTTCCTAATGACTTTGCTTTAACCATCACTTCAAAAATGGTGTGATTGTAGTAGTCCAAGCCCCGGACCATATCTGGATCAACTACATAGTCAATCCCTAAAGCATCTAGCATCTGCTTAACCTGCTCAAAGCGAGCATTGGCTTCTGGAGTTAAATAGTCCAAAATTGATGGAGCATCGGCAACAAATTTTTGATCGCGCGGATCTTTGCTATCCAATACCCGAAGCGGGTTCTTTTCTAAACGTTCTTGAGAATCTTCACTTAATTCATCATAATGTGGTTTCAAATAGTTAATAAGGGCGGTTCGATAATCATCCCGACTCTTTTGATCGCCTAACGTATTAACAGCAACCCGCAAATCAGTTAATCCTAGCTTCGTGAATAACTGAAGAGCCATCGCAATCACTTCAACATCTGTGGCCGGATTGTCACTGCCAAAGGCTTCTACCCCAATTTGGTGAAATTCACGTTGTCGACCAGATTGCGGACGTTCATACCGGAACATTGGTCCAACATAGTAAACCTTGTATGGCTTTGGATATTCTGGACCATATAATTTATTTTCGTTAAAAGCTCGAACAACCCCTGCAGTTCCTTCTGGACGCAAAGCAATGTGACGATCTCCCTTATCACGAAAATCGTACATTTCTTTAGTGACCACATCCGAAGTATCTCCGGCTGAACGGGCAAAAATATCATAACTTTCGAATAATGGCGTGCGAATTCCCTGATAACCATACTGATGGAAGATCTTTCGAGCCAACTTTTCTACATATTCCCACTTAGCAGAATCGCCGGGTAAAATGTCGGCCGTTCCTTTTGGTCGTTGATAGCGCATCTTGCTTCCTCCTCTGATTTGAACCAACAAAATAAAAAAAGCACCCCTGCAAACAAGGGTGCAAATGCACGGTACCACCTTGGTATCACTCATGGATAACGTCGCATTAACGACGGGCATTGCCGGGCCTCAAAAGTGTCACTTAATAATTCGGTAATGGAGCTTTCACTATCCCCCACTCGCTGAATGCGAATCCATTAATC
>CAMXWI010000184.1 GCA_947252915.1 uncultured Lactobacillus sp. | reverse complement strand
ATAGAAATTTAATTGGATCATAATTTGGTGAATAGCCGGAATTGCAAAAGCAAAATTGATTAGGGCACCAATGACAGGCAATAAGAAAACCATTAACACTTGACTATGAATACTTTTCACAGTTTCGTGTTCGGTTAACCCCACTTGTTGCATTGTTCTGAAGCGGTCATGATCAGCATAGCCTTCAGAAATTTGTTTGAAATAGATTACAACGGTGGTGGTAATTGCTAAAGCAAGACTAATTAGAATTCCAATAAATACTAAGCCGCCATAGAGACTCGTGATTAACGATTTGATGGTCTGTTGTCCAGTGAAATTACTATTTTGCAAGTTGAGTTGGTTTTGTAATGCTGTTTCAAATTTTAGATGGTCCTTTTTTGATTTAGCGATTTCATAATTAAAACTAGTTACAGTGGTTTTTGGTAATTTTGTGGGAAGCTTGTTAACCACAATAAATGTTGGTAAATAAATTGAACGGTCTGGATTGAAGTATGATGAGAAAGACTTTAATCGTTCAGCTTGATATGATTGTCCATACAGCTTAATTTTTCCTTGATGCTTGGTTGCTGAAGCATAGGTCAAGGCTTGGCGATTATTGAGCAGAATGTGCTGTCCCGTGATTTTGTTATAAGTTTTGGTATTAATGAAAATTACAGAACTTGTGGTTTGTGAAGTCATGCGATCAATGTTTCCCTGACTGTAAAAGTGGCGATTTTTCCAATAGCCGTATTGCGGGATTGTCATTTGAAATGATAATGGTTTTTTTATTTCCGCGTGGTGATGTTGAGCAGTTTTCTTGATGATTAATTGCTGTTGGTGATTGAGTGGTTGGGTGGTAGTCATCACGATATCTCGAGGAGCATATGATTTGACCGTACTACTAATGCCAGCGTAGAGCGTCACTGAGGTAAAAAGAATTACTAGTATTGATGAACATAGGAGACAAATGGTTGCCAAACTAGCACCATTTTGCTTCATACGTTGTAACATCCCTGAAATTGCAATAAAGTGACGTGGTTGATAGTAAAAATGCCGTCGATTTTGTAAGCAACGGAGGAGGATTATACTGCCAGCAATAAAGACGAGATAAGAACCAATTACTAAAAACAGTACAGCGAGCATGAAAGTTGAAATTGCGGAAATTTTGGGCTTGATTGTGACGGTTAAATAATAAGCATAACCCAAGCATAAAAAGCCAATCATACCACCGATTTCAAACATTCGGCCTTGGTGTTTGCTTAGATCAGTGGTTTCTTGCCACAATTTTGTTGGTGTGAAGTGCTTAACTTTGATTAAGTCAATTAGTACTAAAATGGCGAAATAACCACAAAAAATAAGCATTGTTTGCCAGATGGCACTTGGTACTACCCAGGGCTGTGTAAGATGGTCAATTTGCAGTAGGTAACTCAAACTCAGAAAGGCTAGTTTTTCAAAAATGATACCAATGATGAGGCCAGTTAATAAACTACCTGCCAATAAGTAACCTTTTTCAATTATGATTAATCGTTGCAGATTACTCTTTGTCATGCCGAGCATACTGTAGAGTCCCATTTCTTGATGCCGTTGCTGCCATAAGAATCGATTAACGTAGATTAAAAATGCGATCGTGACAAAAAGAATAAATTCGGCTCCTAGTTTTAGTAGTGCGGTGGTGGCCGCACCAGTGTTTAGATGTTTTAAACTATTGTTGGCAGCAATAGCTAAAAAGATATAGTTAATGGATACGAGTATACTGGAGGCCGTTAGATATGGTGCGTAGATTTGCCGATTACGCTTCATGCTGGAATTAATTAATTTTATAAACAACATGTTTATTCACCACCATTTGTCATGACCATCATGGTATTACTAATTTTTTGTTGATAGGCAGAATAAGAATCACTACCACGGTAAAGTTCGTGGTAGATCCGTCCGTCCTTAATAAAAATAGTTCGTTTAGCATGACTTGCTGCAGCGGCACTATGCGTGACCATGAGAATGGTTTGTCCTTTTTTATTGATATGATCAAATAATGCTAAAATTTCCTGACTAGTATTCGAGTCAAGTGCGCCAGTAGGCTCATCAGCTAAAATCAGATTAGGGTGAGTAATTAATGCTCTTGCAATGGCAATTCGTTGTTGCTGACCACCGGAAATATCATTTGGATAACGATCGATAATTTCCTTAATATGTAATGATTGAATTAACGGAACGATTCGTTCTTGCATTAGTTTTAATGGCTGGGATGCTAATACCAAGGGAAGGTATATATTATCGCGATTAGATAAACTGTCTAATAAATTAAAATGTTGGAAGATAAAGCCAAGGTGCTCTCTGCGAAAATGTGCGGCTTCATCAGCCGTTAACTGACTTAGGTTTTGCTGATTTAAAATTACTTCACCGCTAGAGGCCTTTTCTAGAGTAGCAATAATATTAAGTAAAGTACTTTTCCCCGCTCCAGATTCTCCCATAATTGCGATATACTCACCTAGCTGAACGTCAAAGCTAATATCTTTGAGTGCCTGAACCGGATGGGATGAATTTGGTTGATAAGTTCGTTGAACATGATGGAGTTGTAAGAGTGTCATAACGATGGTCCTTTCATT
>CAMXWI010000183.1 GCA_947252915.1 uncultured Lactobacillus sp. | reverse complement strand
GGTTAATCCGCACTGGTTGACCAGTTGGTGCCGACTTTTTAGGCTGTACTCGAGGCTGATTAACCGGTGGAGCCTGCTTTGATAACTTTTGCACCACCTGTTGCAAAGATTGAACCTGTTGCTTCAGCTGATCAATTTCTTGTTGATCGGCAGTCACAGTTGTCGATGGTTGCTCACTGCTAATTTGACTCAATCGAATCGTTAATACTTCCAAATAAACATCTGGATGGGTAGTAAAACGCATTTCATCTTGAACTTGATTTAAGACATCAATCATCTGGTAGAGTTGTTGAGCATTAGCTAACTGGCTAAGTTCTTGAAAGTCCGCTTCTTTTAACCCTGTTGCTGCTATTTCAATTAGCTCCGGTGACTCTTGGTACAACAACAAATCACGAATAAAGGAAATTAGATCCTCAATAAAGCGTTGTCCATCTTTTCCTTGACCCAAAATCTGGTCCATCGTCTTCAAGGCAGCCGGGCCTTCATGGGTAGCAACCTGTTGAAAGTACGTTTGTAGTAGCTTTTTGGTAACACTTCCAGTTACCAGCAAAGCATCATCTAATGTTACATCATCATCGCCAAACGATAAGGCCTGATCAAGAATACTAAGTGCATCCCGCATTCCACCTTCAGCTGCATTCGCAATCACCCATAAGGCCTTTTCTTCATACTTAAATTTCTTTTGATCCAAAATATACTTCATTCGGTCAAAAGTATCCTGCGGTGAAATCCGATGAAAGTCGAACCGTTGCACCCGGCTTAAAATTGTTAACGGAATTTTATGTGGTTCAGTGGTCGCCAAAATAAAAATAACGTTAGCTGGTGGTTCTTCTAAAGTCTTAAGTAGCGCATTGAACGCTCCCGTCGATAACATGTGGACTTCATCAATTATGTAAACCTTATAATCTGCTTGAGTGGGCGCATATTTAGCCTTATCACGAATATCACGGATCTCTTCCACACCATTATTAGAAGCGGCGTCAATTTCAATGACATCGTTTAACGTTCCGGCAGTAATTGATTGACAAATCTCACATTCGTTACAAGGTTCCCCATCTTTTTGATGGTGACAGTTAATCGCTTTGGCGAAAATTTTGGCTGCCGAAGTTTTACCAGTTCCCCGGGGCCCAGCAAAGAGGTAAGCATGACTAATCTGATTGGTAATAATCGCATTTTTTAACGTCTGGGTAATGACTTGTTGTCCAACAACATCAGCAAACCGCTGTGGTCGCCAAACCCGATACAATGCTTGATAGCTCATAAATTTCCTCCTTGATGAACAAACTTCTGCTAAATATTATACTAGGTTTTACTCACGGGATAAAAGCGAAATCTTGACTTCATACAACAAAAATAACCAGGAGGGGGCAATGTTCCCTCCTCCCGTACAACTCTACTATATAGTGATTTTTTTGAATCTAAAAAGAAAGGGACTGGCAATTGCCAGTCCCTTGAGTTAATTGCATATCAACTTAGAGCACAAAACACATCAAACTTAGTGCTGCTTCCTTCCGGATCTGACACGGTTCGTAAGCGTGTCCTTGCCCTAAGGCCTTACGGCAATAAATATCATACACTATTTCTTAAGTAAAAACTAGTCTTGTTCACGGTTTCTTTTTCGTTTTGCTAATTTTTTTCTTTGGCGAATTTCACGAAAAAAGTGTTTTAACATCTGACTGCACTCATCCTGTAACAACCCTTGATGAACCGTCACTTGATGATTTAGTCGGGAATCATTCAGTAATGTATATAAACTATTGACTGCTCCAGCCTTTGGATCCGGTGCAGCGTAATATACTTGGCGCAGACGTGAATGAATGATTGCACCACTACACATAATGCATGGCTCCAAAGTAACGTAAAGATCGCAGTCTTCTAATCGCCAACTATGGAGCGCATCACAAGCCTCCATGATTGCCAAAATTTCAGCATGGTAAATACTCTGCTGATATTTCTCACGCATATTATGTCCCGCACCAATAATTTGTCCATCTTTAACAATGACCGCCCCAATTGGGACCTCGCCTAACAACTCTGCCTGGTGGGCTTCATTAATGGCCGCTCGCATAAAGTCTGCCGGTTCCGTATAATCAAACATCTCCATACGTCACCTCCAAACAACAATTTGTGGTCCATTTTCTTTCTATCATACCTAATTTTAAAATAAAATCGACTGTCAATTCAGTCATTTCTCTAAAATTAATTTACAAAAAAGTAGAAAAACGAAAACGCTTTACCACCACCATATATGGTGGATTAATAAAACTAATAACACAATATCTGCTGTTTACACGTTGATTTTTTACCGAAAAAAGCTATACTAAGAAACATCAATTACAAGATTTAGATTAATCTTCGGGAGGATGAGAGTGATGGTAACTGTCTTTTCAAAAAATAATTGCGTCCAATGTAAAATGACCAAAATGTTTCTCAAACAACATAATGTTAGCTTTGTCGAACATAATATTGATGAACAACCAGAATTTATTGAACGGCTTAAAGCTGATGGCTTTCGTGCCACACCTGTGGTTAAGCTTCCTAACGGCGATGCCTTTTCTGGATTTCGTCCTGACATGCTGAAACAACT
>CAMXWI010000182.1 GCA_947252915.1 uncultured Lactobacillus sp. | reverse complement strand
AGTTTCGGTGTTGCCGGTGCACTATTCATTGGCTTATTGGCCTTAGTGATTTTTGTGGGTACCCAGTGGCACAGTCAACACCCATTCGTCAACTTACGGATTTTCCGTCACACCCAATTTACGTTAGCGGTGATGGTCAACTGTCTATTAGTTTCAACGATGTACGGGAATACGATTTTGCTACCATTGCTGGTACAAAATGTAATGAACCAGAGTGCCTTTGTTTCGGGACTGGTAATTTTGCCAGGCGCCTTGTCAACTGGTTTACTATCACCAATTAGTGGAAAGTTGTTTGATCGCTACCCCATTCGCTGGATGGTGACCTATGGATTGGTAGTGGATCTTTTTGGGACCGCCATGCAAGCGTTTATTGGTGTCCATAGCGGAGCAGCTTTTGCGGCGTTCTGGCAATTTGTCCGGCAATTTGGGATCGTAATGTTATTAATCCCGCTCCAAACGGAAGCATTGGCGATTTTACCGAATGACCAATTACCGGATGGGGTAGCGATGTTTAATACGACCCGGCAAATCGCCGCAAGTTTCGGCATGGCGTTTGTGGTCGCAATGGTTAACTTGACGGATCACCATTATCATATTGGAACATCTGCAGTCGGGATTCAGGTTGGGTTCATTACCTGTTTTGCAATTCTATGTTTTGCGCTGGTCATTGCCCAATTTTTCCACACTAATCGTCAGGAGTTTCAACATTCAGAAATGGGAAGGGAGTAATGAGATGATGAAAAAAGGATCGTTAATTGGAATTGTCGCAGCTGTGATCGTACTGCTTGGTGGTGGTGTAGCGTTCGCTAAGCAACAAGCTGCTAAGCAGTGGGTTAACTCGACAACACCAACCATTTTTATTCATGGTTACGGTAGTAGCTATCATGCCGAAGAGTCGATGGTAAAGGCTGCTCAAAAGGCCGGAGTAACAAAGAATGTGGCTCTAGCACGAGTTGATAAAAACGGGCAAGTCAAAATTTCCGGCGATAAGATCGCGGGACAACGTAACCCAATCGTAGAAGTTAATTTAGCCAATAATAAACAATCAGATATGGCTGAAGGCGCGAAGTACATTCGCAATGTTATTCAAGCATTACAAAAGCGGGACCACATTACGAAATATAATTTTGTGGCGCACTCCATGGGTAACATGGACGCCTTCAGTTACTTAAATGACTATGGTACGCAGTCTGGAATGCCAGAGCTGAAGAAACAAGTAGTCATTGCCGGTGGTGGTTTATCTGGTTGGACACGTGACAGTGCCAACGTTGAAAAGATGCGCTCGCATATGGATAACTTAAAAAATGTTTACCCGCATGCGGATGTCCTCGTCATTGGAGGTAACACTGGTAATGGGTCAGATGGACGGGTACCAAATGCGGCAACGCGTTCAGTCCGGGAGATGCTCGGTGACCGGCCAGCTTCATTCCGAATTAAGATGTTTGAAGGTAAGCAGTATACGCACAGTGGCTTGCATGAAAATAAACAAGTCTTTAAGTTGATTAATAATTTCCTTTGGAAAAAGAACTAAATAATCAGGGGTCTGAAACCGATTAAGCTTCAGACCCCTTTTAGTTATTCATTATTTTTCAAATCTTCAAGGAAATCTAAATGTTTCTGCACGAACTTTGGATCGACATCAATGAAGAAGTAAGCGGCCGCAGATGCGAGAGCAACGAAAGCACCAAGTAATAGTGTTTTAGCAGTAAAGTTTGTGACCATATAGCAGGAAACTAACAGAGCAAATGCAGGAATTAAATATTTCCCGGGTAATGAAAAACCATGGTTAGGAAATTCATTTGAATGTTTGAACTTAATTACCGCGAGGATTGATGGAACATACTGGATAAAGGAAGCTAGAACAGTACAGTTAACCAGGAAAAGGTAGCTTTGGGTACAGAAGAGGAGACAAATAATAGCGGTTACCCAGATTCCAGTGACTGGAGCATCGTGCTGGTTCTTTTTTCCAAAAACCTTTGTAATCATACCGTGTTCATTGGCGAGTGAAGCTACTAATGACGGCGTATTAAATGATGCACTGAAGGCCACGCCAAAGATACTAATGAGCATTCCACAGATAATGAGGTAAAAGCCCCATTTACCAACGCCCATCCCAAAGGTATTCGCTAACGGGGTGGAAAAACCACCGAGTTTTTGACCAGCGATACCGACGGCGACAAGCATCATTAAGGCATCAAGAATGGTAACACTAACCATGACTGCAATGAGGACCCGTGGAATATTCTTTTCCGGATTATTCATTTGCTTGGCCGCAATTGGTAAAAATGAAAAGCCCGTAAATAGGTAGAAAATTGGGGTAAAGGCGGCACCAAAGTGTTTCATAAACGGTAAGGGACCCTTGAGCGCCGCAGTTGGAATTACCGGATTGAAGTGCGTAACGTGGATACAAAACGCGCCAATTAAAATAAAGACGAGGAGTGTTAAAATTTTGGCCGCTGCGGAAATATTGTTAACGGCTTTTACTAAACTGCGACCAAAATAATTAATGATCGAAAATAGTAAAATGAGGACGATTACCGAGCCAGCGTAGACCCATCGGTTGTCAAAAACTGGTAAGAAACTTTTGAGA
>CAMXWI010000181.1 GCA_947252915.1 uncultured Lactobacillus sp. | reverse complement strand
AAATCGGGGGGACAAGAAGTGCTACAAATATTTTAATATTAGGGCAAGAAGCATAATTGTTTTAACTAAAAAACAGTATCAAGTTTCGTTCTTGATACTGCTCAATGGTCGGTTCAATTGATATCGCATTATAAATACTTATTGGCTTCCCGAATCGATAAGGCACTTAACCCCTCTTGATGTGTCTGAATAAACTGTCGTACCCATCGAGGATTAGTTTTGGAGTAGTCACGTAGTGCCCAGCCAATCGCCTTGTTAATAAAAAATTCCTTCCGGTCAAGGTTATTTTCAATAATCTCAGCCAGGAGGTTAATATTCACCTGTTCTTTACGCAATAGCTGGTGTTCGATCGCCACGCGTCGCATCCACTGGTCATGATCCAACGACCATCTTAGCATCACTGCATCTACAGCCGGTTCACGCAATCCTAGCTTGCCTAGTGGTTTAATAAGACTATCAATGGTATCCCACCACTGCTTGGTTCTTAAATAAGGTTCAATTCGTGGTAAATCTGCTAATGTTAAAAACTTTTCCATTTGCCACAAATAATCACAAACAAAATATTGCATTTCCCGATGGGGGTCAGCCCAAGCCTGGTCCAACAATTGCCAATCAATTCTGCCATTTCGACGTTCAATCAGTAAATATTGATGGTAAAGTCGTCGTCGAGCGGCGCTTTGGTACCCGTAAAATTCAAACTGATTCCGCATATAAGCCGCCATTTGCTGTGCCAATTCCTGATTTGCTCCCTGTGCAAAACGTGTTTCTAAATCTTCATATCTCACGATTAATTCGCCAACTTTCTCTTCTCTCAGCCCTTTATTATGCCGATAATTAAATTCTCCGTCAACTTATCCTCATCTGTAAATGCTATAATTAACAATGATAAAAATTGATGCTTTGAATGAAAGGAGAGCTTTATTATGGCAGTTAATCCACAAGTAGCGCAGGATGTTTGGAAAGATGCCGGCAGCAACGTACTTTTTACCACCTTTGAACTTAATCGAAAGGATCAAGCGGCGGAACAGGAGGCAATTCAAGAATTTGTCGACCGCTATCAAGCAATTATCCGCTCCATGCGAATTCGTGCTAAAAAGGCCAACGTCCGTGCAGCACTCGGCTTTAGCAACGCGGCCTGGGACTATTTATTCCCAGACGCACCCAAACCAAAGGAATTGGAAACATATCAAACATTGACCGGTCCTAAATACTCCATGCCTGCAAGTAAGGGTGATATTTTTATCCACCTCCGTGCCAATGAAGAAGCGGTTCTATACGAAATGATGAGTCAAATGCGACTCTTCTTAAAGGACTTCACGACCGTCGTTGATGAAACAAAGGGCTTCCGCTACTTTGAAGGGCGGGCCATTATCGGGTTTATCGATGGTACCGAAAATCCCCAAATGGAAGACGCTGCCAACTATGCAATCATTGGTGATGAAGATCCCAACTTTGAAAACGGCTCATATGCCTTTGCCCAAAAATGGCGCCATAATATGGATATCTGGAACCATCTCACCACAGAAACGCAAGAAAAAGCCGTGGGTCGTAAGAAATTCTCAGACTTGGAATTAGCTGATGATGAGAAGTTCAAAAATGCCCACAACGTAGCTTCACAAGCAACGATTGATGGAGTCTAACAAAAAATTGTCCGCATGAACGTTCCTTACTCTGATCCAGCAAATGACAACACGGGAACCTTCTTTATTGGCTACTCCCGGTACTGGAAAGTTACCAAGACCATGTTGCAAAACATGCTTGACCAAAATGATTATTTACTAACCTTCTCCGATATTTTATCGGGTCAGCTCTTCTTTATCCCATCTCGTCCACTATTAGATAAGATTGCGGACGGTGAACTGAATTAATTGTCCCCTACTAAAAAGATCCACACTTCACATCTGAACTGTGGATCTTTTATTTAGGATTATTTTTGAATTGGCAAATCTTCTTTAACAATCATCTCTGCATATTCTTTACTCGACTTTTGCAAATCATCTAGTTCATAAATTGTAAACGGCTGACAAAATTGCATTCCTAAATGAATACTCAGAACTTGAAACGGCTTTAGTAATTCATCAATCGTCGTCCGATACTTACCATTCTTCGTAAAATCATAAGATGGCTCCGAATAAGCTACTGATAACAGTAATTCCTTATTGGCAAGCACACTCTGACCACTTTTACCCGAATGGAGCCAATAATCATCAAACACTGCCTCTTTCCAACGCTGAACCAAAGTCGGTGCATCATACCATTTCAGAGGAAACTGTAACACGATCCGATCTGCATTCATTAAAACTCGTCGTTCTTCGGCAACATCAATTGGCTGACCGCGATACAGGGCATACATATCACGAATGGTCACACTCCGCTTCTGATCAGCGGCTTCAACTAATTTTTTATTGACTAACGAATGCTGCATATCTGGATGGAATAACAATACAACCGTCTTCACTCCTGGTGCACCCCCATACCAATCAAATTCTTTATAATTATCATACCATAGTTTTCAAAAAGGCCGAGACCACCAATGTGAAGATCTCCGCCTGTCTCTTATACACATCTCCGAGCCCACGAGACGGTTGCGA
>CAMXWI010000180.1 GCA_947252915.1 uncultured Lactobacillus sp. | reverse complement strand
GTACATGATACTTGTAATTATAAAGGAAGTTCGCTAAAATATTGTGTTGTCGGATTATTTATAGATTGAGGTGTTTAGGTTGGATAACATTAAGTTTACGCCACAAGATATTTTACATAAGCAATTTAAAGAAAAAAGCATTGGTAAGGGGTACGATGTTGATGATGTCGATTCATTCTTAGATGACGTCATTAAAGACTATGATACCTTCAATAAGACTGTTCAGTCCCTTCAAGACGAAAATGAACGGCTCAAGGCAAAAGTTGACGAACTTAACCGTCAAGTCGAGGTTGGTTCTTCAATTGGTGCCAGTGCGCCAACTAATAGTCAACCGGTATCCAATGCCACTAATATGGATATTTTAAAACGGCTATCCAACCTGGAACGTCGGGTGTTTGGTTCACAACTAAATAACGACGATAACGATTCACACCTTCTTTAATTGAGATCCGTAAAAATTTGAAAAAATTTGCAGACTTTGGGTAATCGAGCACAGCAATTGTTGTGTTAGGAAGGTCCATGCTCGCACGAGCTGCGATGCTCGTAGTGTTTGTGCTCGCTGAAACGATAAGGCGGGGCACCGATTTTCGGTGACGGCGGAAAAAGCGGCTACGGCTTTAGCTATGCCCTAGTATTCCTGAAAAGTGCCACAGTGACGAAGCAGGATTGGAAACAATTCTGATGGAACGCGGTAAACCCCTCAAGCGGTAAACCCAAACTACGGTCGGGGAGCTTTGGATAACAAATTGAAGTGATTCCAGGGGAGCGTCTTTGACGCTGAGATAGATGATTACCACTGTATAATTTGTGCCTGACGATTATACTTTGACAAAACATGGCCTACAGAAGTTTGCAATTCAGGTGCCCGGTTTTCCGGGCTTTTTTTGTATTCGGGATTATTAATAAAATTATTGAAACTCAACAAGAGGAGCAGTACACTAAGTTTGTGATACTTTGATTACTTTAGGGAGGAACATCAAGTAATGACTAGAAAAAAACAACTTTCCGCCTTGTTAATGAGTGCGGTGCTTGCTGGATCCACTTTTTTGGTACCAGTTGTAATGGCTGATACGGTTAATGGGAGTGTTGAAGAACAGGCTGATATCACCAATTGGGTCGCAAATACCCCACAACAAATTTCTGACAATATGGCAATGCAGCATATTAATACTAATGATCTCAATGGGACTAAGTACATTGTGCAGTGGGGCGACACTTTGTCAGGAATTTCTGCTGCAACGGGAATTTCGGTTGCAAAATTAGCTTATGATAATCATATTCAAAATATTAATTTGATTTACGCTGGGCAAACGCTGATTTTAAATCGGAACGGCAATGTTCCAGAAAACTATCATGTCGTCGGTGATCCTAACCAGGTTGTCATTTCAAAAACGACAATCAATCATGGCCCCAAGAACGTTAAATTTGTGGTTAGCCCAAAGGTGACAGTTAATAACGATAACAGCACTAATACTACGACGACTAACAATGATTCTGGTAATGATCAATCATCAACTAATAATGAAACCAGTAGTGATGACCAAGATGATAACGAGAGTACTAACAATAGCTCGACTAGTCACCATCAGAAGTCTTCTACTAAGTCAGCAAAGGCGCCGGCAGATGCTGATGATTTAGCCGATAATTTAAGTAATGCTGCGGATGATAATGACGATGATTTAAGTTTTACTAAATATGACGAAGATGATGCTGACAATCTAAAAACCGTTGATTTAGATGATGATGCTGAAGCAATTAATAAGGCGGTCGCAAAGGGAAAGTTTAAGAAGGCAGAACGCCTTATTAAGAAGCACCTGGATGATGATCAAAAAGATGCAGTTGTCGACTACAAAGATGGTGAAGTTACTGTCTACACAAAGAAAGACTCTGATGATTCATCTTCTAGTGACCATGATAATTCCAGCGATCAGGACCAGAATAATGATAGTCAACAGGTAGACTCACAAGACGATAATGATGAGGATGACGACTAATGAAGATGTGGACACGAAAAAAGAAAATTACCATTAGCGTAATTATTGCCATTGTTGTGATCTTAGTGGGCGGCTACTTATTTGGAACTCATCGGGTCGCTAGCACAGTTCCAGGACATGTCTACCAATACACGCGAGTGTCAATGGAAATAATAAGTTGTACATGGCGTTTTCTAAAAATACTGATCAAGTGGTCGTAACGGCAGATAAGGACAAAGCGCTTAAAGCCAATGCCAACGATCATGATTTCCAAACAATTTAAAATGGGGAGAGTAAAAATGGAACCTGGCAATATTTGGCCAAGGGAAGCCATTTGACACTTTCTAAATCGCAATCTGGTAAAAATTCACGGTGGCAATACAACCGGGTACTTGTGTTGGGCAAGAAGATGTATGCTGGCAGTTTTACTTATCAAATTGCGAATGCCGGTCAAGGAGTCGATCGTAAAAATACCACATTTGAGCAACTCCGCTAGGCAAGCGACTTTAATAGCCAGAATGACGTTTGTTATTCTGGCTATTTTCGTTCATAATGGATTTATGATGGAGGATCGATGATGAGAAATTTTGCGCGTTCAATCAGTAGTTTAAACCAGGTACCAACT
>CAMXWI010000179.1 GCA_947252915.1 uncultured Lactobacillus sp. | reverse complement strand
TACACAATAGAGCAATCGTCGGCAGCGTCAGATGTGTATAAGAGACAGGTGCAGTTGTGATCGACGTCGGTATTAATCGTAAACCAGACGGGCACCTCGTTGGAGACGTTGATTATGATAACGTTAGCGGCATTGCCAGCGCAATTACACCTGTTCCGGGTGGAGTTGGACCAATGACCATCGCCACTTTAATGCAACAAACGGTCGACTTAGCAGAGTGGAGTACAAACAATGACTGAAGTAGAACCAATTACTGTCAATCAGCTCACCAAATACATTCGTCGGAAATTTCAAGCGGACCCTTACATTTATCAGACTAATTTTTGGCTAGTCGGGGAATTAACTGATTATCGGCCGAGCAGCCTTCACCAATATTTTTCTCTCAAGGATGATAATGAAGAATTATCAGCTCGCAACCAATACAAGATTAGTGCGGTGATGTTTGCCAATGATTTTCGTAAAGTCAAGTTTCAACCGGAAAATGGGATGAAAGTGCTGGTTTATGGGCATGTTGATATCTATCCTAACCGTGGCGCTTACCAATTTTATGTTAGTCAAATGGAAGTTCAGGGAATTGGTTCCCTTCAAGTTGCCTTCCAGCAAATGTATGAAAAACTCAAAAAAGAGGGACTGTTTGACCAACCTAAAAAAGTAATTCGATCCTTTCCGCAGCGGGTTGCGATTGTAACGAGTAATGATGCAGCGGTAAAGCATGATATTATCACAACTTTTCGTCGACGTAATCCACTCATTCAGCTCGTTTTCTACCCAACTAAAGTTCAAGGTGATGATGCAGCACCGATGATTGCGCAACAAATTAGCCAGGTCAGCGCTGATGGTAATTACGATACTTTAATTGTGGCTCGTGGTGGTGGTTCGCGGGGCGACCTCTGGGCATTTAACTCGGAAGAAGTGGGGCGTGCGATTGCTGAGTGTCCCATTCCGGTTATTTCATCAGTTGGTCACGAAGTTGATACTACAATTGCTGATTTAGTGGCCGATGATCGTGAGGCGACCCCGACTAGTGCGGCAGTTCGCGCTTCTGCATGGTTACTGGCGGATGTTAAAACGGAAATTCAAAATGTTCGGCAGCAACTTTCCCATTTAATGAAGCTCAACATTGATCATCTTCAAGAACGGCTGACTACACTACAAAAGAGTTATATTTTTCAAGAACCAACCCGGATTTTACAACAGCCCACGGAACGATTAGATGATCTTAAACAACAATTAATGGTAAGCGTTCGTCAACATCAGCATGAAAGCCAACAACAGCTACGTTTATTGACTACCCAGTTACATAGTTTTTCGCCTTCTGATCGCCTTAAGCGAGATCGTGAGCGTTTACAGGGCTTGCAACGATTACTGCAGACAGTTGGTAGTCGCCAGGTTCATCGATCGCAACTAGAGTTAACGGGGTTAATTAATCAATTAGCAACCCTTGATCCGGAGAAAGTGTTGGCGCGTGGCTATAGTTATGTAACGAAAAAAAATCAAGTCATTAAACAGGTTCAACAGGTAAAGGTTACTGATCGCATTACTATTCATTTGGTTGATGGTGACGTCGAAGCAGAGATTAAACAGATTAAACACAAGGGAGCAGCACAACATGGCAACAACTAGAAAAAAAGTGACGTTTGAAGAGCAGATGAATGAACTACAAGATATTGTTAATAATCTTCAACAAGGAAATCTATCATTAGATGATTCACTAAAGCAGTTTAAGAATGGGATGAAGTTAGCTAATAAATTGCAAAATCAACTTGATAAAGCAGATGAAACCTTAGCACAACTGATGGGGGCGGATGGCCAATTACATCCGGCAGAGGAGGCCGGAGATGATCTAAGCAATAATGGTGTTCAGAATCAGGGATATCACTCTGAATTTGTTGATAAGGATGAAAAGTAGGGTAAAGTTATGATTCAGGACTATCAGAAACAGATTAATCAATATTTAAGTGACCACGTCAAGAACGAATGCGCTGAACCGACGTTAGCGGCTTCGACCATTTATTCCTTAATGGCGGGCGGTAAACGTCTTCGACCGGCACTTACGTTAGCAATTTGTGATGCCTTTCAGCAATCAATTAATCAAGACGTTTTACGGGCGGCTTGTGCAGTCGAATTATTACATACATATTCACTTATTCATGACGATTTACCGGCGATGGATAATGATGATTTGCGGCGGGGGTTACCGACTAACCATCGCCGCTTTGGCGCAGGAATGGCAACACTAGCAGGAGATGGTTTGCTAACGTTAGCTTTTCAATGGTTGAGTGACAATAATTTGACTGTTGCTACTCGGCTGGCGTTAGTCAGAGAACTATCCGTAGCCGCGGGCTCATCAGGGATGGTGGCTGGTCAAGCCATGGATATTCACAATGAAGGACACAATTTAGCGTTGCCAGTCTTACAATTACTGCACGAAAAGAAGACAGGAGCATTAATTCGCTATGCGGTTCTTGCTGGAGGAATAATCACAAATCAAGCTCCGGAAACTAAACATTTACTGGCTCGTTTTGGTGAGTATTATGGTTTGGCGTTCCAAATTTATGATGATTTAATGGATGTTGTGGGTAGCGAAGAACAGATGGGCAAAGC
>CAMXWI010000178.1 GCA_947252915.1 uncultured Lactobacillus sp. | reverse complement strand
GATGTTGATGGAGTTCGAGTAGATATTATTCACAAGGCTGTTGGTGCCATTAGTGAATCAGATGTCACGTTAGCCGAAGCTTCAAACGCGGTTATCATTGGCTTTAATGTTCGGCCAACGCCACTAGCTAAATCTATGGCCGATTCAAATAACATTGATATTCGACTACACCAAGTTATCTACAAGGCGATCGAAGAAGTTGAGGACGCCATGAAGGGGATGCTTGAACCAGAATACAAGGAAGAAACTATTGGTGAAGTGGAAGTTAAGCAGATCTACAAGGCTTCCAAGGTCGGGACAATTGCTGGTGGAATGGTCACCACTGGAAAAATTACCCGAGATTCTAAAGTACGCTTGATTCGTGACGGTGTTGTTATTTATGATGGTGAATTAGGTAGTCTGAAGCGGTTTAAAGACGATGCTAAGGAAGTTAAGGCTGGTTTTGAATGTGGCTTGACGATTCAAAACTACAATGACATTAAAGAAAACGATGTCATTGAAGCTTACCAAATGAAGGAAATTCCTGTTAAGTAAGGAGGCGCACAATGCCGAATAAACGTTATCGACCAGAACGATTAGCTCAAGAAATTCAACGAGAAGTGGATGATATTCTTCTGAAACGAGTTCGTGATCCTCGCGTACAAGACATTACGGTAACCGGAGTGGATGTTACTGGTGACTTGCAACAAGCAACCATTTACTACAGTCTTTTATCTGATAAAGCCTCTGATGGTGAAAAAGCGCAAGCGGGATTGGATAAGGCAACTGGTTTAATCCGTAAGGAACTGGGTGCACGGCTCAATATTTTTAAAACTCCAGCAATTAAATTTGAACGGGATCCATCGATTGCTTATGGAAACCGGATTGATGAATTGCTAAGGAAACTACATCGAGAAGATCAACTATAATTTAAATAAGGCACCAGAGTTCGGCTCGCCGGGCTTTGGAGCTTTTTTATGATTTGCAGAAGGGAGAAATAGCGATGAATGGCGTACTACCACTTTATAAAGAACGTGGAATGACCAGCTTTGATTGCATTCGGCGTCTTCGCCAACTTTTGCATACTAAAAAGATCGGTCATTCTGGTACTCTTGATCCAAATGTGAGTGGGGTTCTACCGATTTGTATTGGTACAGCAACAAAATTAGTGCCGTACTTGATGGCTTGAGGGAAAGTTTATGCTGGAGAAGTGTTGATCGGTCAAGCTACCACAACTGAAGATTTAGATGGTGAAGTTGTTGACCGCCAAGCCGTGTTGAAGCCAATCGATGATCAACGGATTAAGGATGCAATGCGGCATTTGACTGGTGAAATTACGCAGACGCCACCCATGTATTCTGCAGTGAAGGTTAATGGCAAACGACTCTATGAATATGCCCGAGCTGATAAAACGGTTGAGCGTCCACAGCGAATCATCACCATTAAAGAATTTAAGCTATTGGCGTCCAATTATGATTCAGAGCAGCAACAACAACGAATTCGTTTTGAGGTACACTGTTCAAAGGGGACATATGTGAGAACTTTAGCGGTTGATTTGGCAAAACAGTTGGGATACCCAGGGACGATGGCCTCGTTAACCCGGTTACAAAGTGGCGGCTTTGAATTAGATCAAACGTTGAGTTTAGCGGACGTGGAAGATGAAGTGGATAACAATACAATTGAAAATTACATTTATCCTCCGCGTTTTGTCCTCCAGGCTTACCCACAGATTACGTTAACCGCGCAACAGTGGCGGTTAGTACAAAATGGTGGTTGGCTGAAGGCACAAGACTTACACCATTCTGAAAGGGAAATTGTTTTGCTGTACGATGGGCAAGCAAAAGCAGTTTATCAAAAAGTGGGCGTCAATTATAAACCGGCAACCATGATTTCAGTGAAGTAGGTGACGACATGAAAGAGATTCGGTTGAAGTATCCAGTAGATGAAGCGAAGATTGTGCAGGGACCGGTAGTTTTAGCCATGGGGTTCTTCGATGGTGTTCATCGTGGTCATCAACAAGTTCTTGCGATGGCAAAGAGAATCGCTGAACAACAGAATCAACCATTAGCGGTCTTAACTTATGATAAATTACCAGCAATCGTCTTTAAACAGCTGGACCAGCCAGTTCGGTACCTGACGCCATTAAATAGAAAGTTACATTTATTGGCAGAATTTGGGGTTGATGTTGCCTATGTCATGGATTTCACATCAACGGTTGGTGAATTAGCTCCCCAAACGTTTGTTGATGAAGTAATTATGAAGTTTCAACCAAGCACGGTCGTTGCTGGTTTCGATCATACATACGGCCCCAAAGAGATTGCAAATATGGCTAAGTTACCAGAGTATGCTCAAGGCCGCTTTGCTATTAAGACGGTTAGCAAGTTAACTAATGACAACGATGAGACTAAGGTCAGCTCAACAGCAATTCGTCAGTTAATTGATCGGGGAGCGGTGACCAATGCTAATCAATTACTTGGATATCAATATACGACTTCTGGAATCATTGTTCATGGATTTGCCCGGGGACGGACGATTGGTTTTCCGACTGCCAATGTTCAATGGCCGGAAAATGAACGAACTCCCGCAGTTGGTGTCTATGCGGTCCGCTTAAAAGTGCAAAACCAATGG
>CAMXWI010000177.1 GCA_947252915.1 uncultured Lactobacillus sp. | reverse complement strand
ATGAAGCACTACCGAATTAGCCGCCTGAGTCTTGGTTGGCAGATTTTTATTGGTTTGATTGCCGGGATTATTTGTGGGGTGATTTTTTATAAGAATCAGTCTGCAATTGTGGTAATGCAGAGTTTAGGAACTATTTTCCTACGCTTGATTCAGATGATCGTGATGCCAATTGTGATTTCGTGTCTGACGGTCGGCATTGCCAACATCGGTGATTTTCATAAACTCGGTCGGATTGGTGGAAAAACCATCATCTATTTTGAAGTTTTAACGACGATTGCGATCATCGTGGGTCTAATCGTTGCCAATTTGGCCCACCCGGGTTCGTTTATTGATATCAAGAGCTTACACGCCGCTGATATTTCTAAATATATGGCAACAGCGAAAGCGGCCAAGGGACATACCGGATTTTGGGATCAAATTTTAGCAATTATTCCAACCAACATTTTTAAATCCATCAGTGATGGTGGCATGATGCCGGTAATCTTTTTCAGCGTCTTCTTTGGGCTTGGCTTAGCTGCAATTGGTGAGCAGGGCAAGATCGTTGTGCAATTTTTAAACAGTGTTTCCGAAGTGATGTTCAAAGTGACAAATTGGGTCATGAAGTATGCACCAATTGGGGTCTTCGGGTTGATTGGGATGACGATTGCCGAAATGGGGCTCAAGGCCTTGCTGCCGTTAGGATACTTTGTGCTGCTAGCGTACCTCACCATGATTTTCTTCTGTGTTGTGGTGCTTGGTATCGTCGCCAAGATGTTCCATCTACATTACTGGAAAACGATGCGGGCCATTTGGGAAGAAATCGTTCTGGCCTTTTCAACTGCCAGTTCTGAAGTCACTTTGCCCCGGCTAATTGAAAAGTCGCAGAAAATGGGGGTAGAAAAGGGAATTGCTTCCTTTGTTATTCCAACGGGCTATACTTTTAACCTCGATGGGTCGGCCATTTACCAATCCTTAGCCGCAATCTTCTTGGCCCAGGCGTATGGCATTCATTTAACGTGG
The DNA here is from genome assembly GCA_947252915.1 of uncultured Lactobacillus sp. Classification (GTDB taxonomy): domain Bacteria; phylum Bacillota; class Bacilli; order Lactobacillales; family Lactobacillaceae; genus Limosilactobacillus. The sequence goes on along the minus strand of CAMXWI010000177.1, from coordinate 1,608 downwards.
GAGCACCAATTTACCTTATTGATTGTTTTGATGATTACTTCGAAAGGAATGGCTGGGGTTCCTGGCGCCTCCTTCGTGGTCTTACTAGCCAGTGTTTCGACAATCGGGGTTCCCGTTGCCGGTTTAACCTTTATTGCTGGAATTGACCGGTTCGTTGATATGGGTCGGACGGTCGTGAACGTGGTTGGAAACTCAATTGCCACTTTGGTAATTGGGGAATCCGAACATGAATTAGATCGTGAAAAATATGTTAAATACTTAGATTCGTTTGATAAAAAGAAGGCATCATAATGAGTGAAAAACAACAGTTACCGAGTCGTGAAGAAGTTCCTACGGCACTCAAGTGGGATTTGACGTTACTTTATCCAAACGACGAAGCAATGGAAGAACAATTACAGGAAACGGTAAAGAAGGCCCATGAATTGCATCAATTGGCTGGTAAGTTAGCCGCCAATGAGGGCCAAACATTACTTCAGGCACTGCAAGCAGCCAAGGTAATCAATGAAGAATTAGAACGGGAATACGTTTATGCTTTTCTGCGTCGCGATAGTGATACGACGGATGCAGCGGCCACTGAGTTGTATGGGAAGGCGGCAACAGCGGCCACTGAAATCGAAACGGCCCTTTCCTTTATGGATCCTGAAATCGTTAGCCTTGACCAACATCAGTTAGATTACTGGCTGACGGAAGTGTCCGGACTGAGTGAATTCAAATATGCATTGGAACAGGTCCGGTTACAAAAAGGACACGTTTTGACTGTTAGCGAAGAACAGCTACTGAGTCAGCTGAGTCGATCGTTGGATAGTGCGGAGACAGTTTATAATACGCTGAACGATGCTGATTTACACTTTGGCACGATTAAGGACGAACAGGGGAATGAAGTGGAACTAACTCACGGTAACCGGAGTCAGTTCACTGAATCATTAGATCGTGATGTACGGAAGGCAGCTGTATTAGCTTACCAAAAGCCATATCACGAATTACGGAATACGTTTGCTGCAACCTTGAATAGCTTTATTGATAGTCGCAATTCGATTGCGAAACTGCGCCATTATAAGAGTGCTCGACAAGCGGCATTAGCGGTTAACCAAATTGATGAGCAGGTATACGATACGTTGGTCAAGACCGTAAATCAACACTTGGATTTGGCGCACCGGTGGTACGGGATTAAGCAGCGCGCTTTGCATTTAGATCCCTTCTACCAATATGACATTGGGGTGCCGTTGGCGGGCAAAGATCGCTTGCGGACAACCTTTGAGCAGGGGAAGCAGTTGGTCCTGAATGCGATGAAGGTGATGGGGCCAGACTACCTCGAGGGCTTGCAGAAAGAGTTTGATCACCGGTGGATTGATGCGGCGGAAAACCGCGGGAAACGTTCTGGTGGTTACCAAGTGGGTGTTTATCAAGCTAATCCATTTATCCTATTGAATTGGACGGATAAGTTATATAGTACCTTTGTGTTGGCGCACGAATCGGGACATGCGATGCATAGCTGGTTTAGTCAGCACGCCCAACCTTCCGAGTACGCGGATGCACCAATCTTTCTTGCAGAAGTGGCATCGACTTTTAATGAAAATATTCTGACGGAGTACTTACTACAAAAGTATC
>CAMXWI010000176.1 GCA_947252915.1 uncultured Lactobacillus sp. | reverse complement strand
GAGCTACAAAGTATGGGATTCGGCAAACCCAAGAGCAGATAATTGCCTTAATTCAAGAATTACCTAATATGATGAGAAAAATATTTCAAAAAGAAAAGGGATCAAGTAATGACTGAACGGATAATTAAATCATCTGACCGGGTAAAGGATCATGGTGAAGTGTTTACTCCCCAACGAATCGTTGATTTGATGTTGGATCAGCCAGAAATACAAACTAAAATCAATGATTTACAGGCGACATTTTTTGAACCTTCTGCAGGAGAAGGTGTTTTTCTGGTTGAGCTATTAAAGAGAAAACTCAAAGTTGCAATGGGTCAAAGTACATCGGTAAAGTCGTTTAACAATAAAAGCTTGCTCGCCTTATCAACCTTGTACGGCGTAGAACTGCTTGAAGACAATGTTGAGATGTTAGTAATGAATATGATTACAACATTTAATCTGGAATACAGTCGGATCATTAACGATAAATCTGCTGGTAAGGTTAATCAGCATGTCCTTGATAGTGCTAAAGTGATTATTCAAGCTAATATGGTTCAGGGGAATACGTTGGAAAAGACAACTTCGGATGGCTCACCAATTATTTTTAGTGAATGGAAACCTGAGTCTGGCAATAAAGTTCAACGAACAGAATATACTTTTGAATCTATCATTAATCAAAGTGGGCCAACTGGTACTGTTCAAGGAGCTACAGAAGAAATGGACTTGTTTGCGGATACTGGATTTTTTGATGATTCTAAAAATGATGATTCAGCGATGAAGCAGTATTCTCTTTGCGGTTGGACTAGTATTTATAAGCAAAACATTAAGTAGTTGATTGTAACTGCACTTAAAATTAGGACGCAATAACACCCCCGAAACCTAAAAATTGGTTCTGGGGGTGTTATTTTGCATTAAAATCTCAACAGACTAATACACCAACGGTTCCACTTTCTCCATCAACCACTTGGCAGCAACTTTGCTATCAATCCGACTAAAGGGAGCCGGGTGGATCAAACGGTCATCGACATTGAATAATTTTAATTGACCTTTGACTTTAATTGGTTCGATCCAGTACGAGCCACCCTTAGTAAAAGGCGCAATCTTCCAGGCATAATATTTACCATCCGCATCGCGACGTTCGATCACATCATAGATTTTTGCTACACACAGAGCATAGCCGGGGACCGTCCCGTGAATTTTCTTGGCGGTATTACAAATCAGCAGATCGCCACGGTAGGGGGTACTCCACGTCCGGTATTCCTCGACTTTTTGTCCCAACATAATATCTAGCGCCGCATCTGGGCGAATCGATAAAGCTTTCATCATTTCTCTCCAATTGTTCCTTTTTGGACCATTATACCAACTTTGCCAGCCGGTAATTATCATTGTAAACGTTCACATAGTATAATGAAGTTGTTGAGAAGTTACTACAATGAAGGAGGCTGACATAATGGAAATTAAAAATGTTGTCGTAGCTGGAGCCGGTGTGTTGGGTAGTCAAATTGCCTTTCAAACCGCGCGGTGTGGTTTTCAAGTTAAGATTTGGAACCGGCACGTTGACCGGGCTGAAAAGCGGTTAGCCAGCATTAAAGCGCCATTTATGCAAGACATGCACGCAACGGAAGCCGATTATCAAGCGGCGATGGATAATATTGTCGACATTAGTAATGATCTCGCCGCAACAGTCAAGGACGCTGATTTAATAATTGAATCAGTTTCTGAATCGGTCGAAATCAAAAGAGCCTTTTACAAAGAATTAGGCGAAGTTCTTCCTGACCAGACAATTGTCGCAAGTAATTCATCGACCTTTGTTCCTAGTCAATTAGTCAAGTTTACGAATTTCCCGGAACGGTTCTTGCACATGCACTTTGCTAACCATATCTGGTCGCACAACGTGGCTGAAATTGTCGGCACGGACCAGACGTTACCAGAAGTGAAGGACGCCATAATCAAGTTCGCCCGTGACATCAAGATGGTGCCAGTGGTTTTGAATAAGGAAAACCATGGTTACGTCATGAATGCATTATTGATTCCATTACTGAACGCTGCTCAAGCCCTCTGGGCAAACGGCATCGCAGATCCGCACACAATTGATAAGGACTGGATGATTTCAAATGGCTCGCCAATGGGACCGTTCATGATTTTGGACGTGGTTGGTCTTCGGACTGCCTACGAAATTGTGAATAATCAATATCAACAAACCAAGGATCCACTCGCTAAAAAGATTGCGGATAATTTGAAGAAGATGATCGATGAAGGTCACACGGGTGTTGAATCGGGCCAAGGATTCTACCATTACCCAAACCCAGAATATAAGGATCCGGATTTCTTTAAATAAGTTTAGCTAAATCATCATTTTTGTTGCACCAGTTTCAACAGAAAGAAGCGACAATCATGAAGCAATATAAAGTCATTATTTGGGGCCTTGGTAACGTTGGTCGAGCGGCCGTTCGGATGATTGGTGAACGCAAGTCCGTTAAATTAGTTGCGGCTGTCGATATTGATCCTAACAAGGTCGGCAAGGACGCAGCGGGAGTTTTGCCTCCGTCTTGCGATTTAATTTTCTCTCTAATTCCGGGTATATTGCGACGATTTTTAATTTGAAACAATGGTTACCGTTATACCAACAATTAGGGACAATT
>CAMXWI010000175.1 GCA_947252915.1 uncultured Lactobacillus sp. | reverse complement strand
AATCTTCATAAAAAGCCTGCGCCTTCCCAGCAATCACGTGTTCCAGCGGTCCACCTTGAATTCCCGGGAAAAGCGCTGAATTAATCTTTTTACCGATTTCTGGTGATTTGCTCAAAATCATTCCGCCACGCGGCCCCCGTAAAGTCTTGTGAGTCGTCGTAGTGACTACATCCGCTACTGGGACTGGATTGGGGTGCATCCCGGTAGCTACTAATCCAGCAATGTGCGCCATGTCAACCATTAAGTAGGCACCAACTTCATCTGCAATTTCCCGGAACTTCTGCCAATCAATGATTTTACTGTAGGCTGATGCCCCTGCCACGATTAACTGCGGTTGGATATTCACGGCCAGTTCACGAATCGCATCATAATCAAGCTCTTCCGTTTCTGGGTTTAATCCATAGCCATACGATTGGTAAATCTTACCGGAAAAGTTGACCTTAGAGCCATGGGTTAAATGCCCACCAGCATCCATCCCCATCCCTAAAATCGTATCACCTGGTTGTAATAGGGCTTGGTAAACCGCCATATTGGCTTGGGATCCTGAATGTGGCTGAACATTAGCAAACTCAGCACCAAATAACTGCTTAGCGTAGTCAATAGCCAATTGTTCGACTTGGTCAATGTATTGGCAGCCACCATAATAACGCTTGTTTGGGTAACCTTCCGCATACTTGTTGGTCAGAACCGAACCTTGAGCAGCCCGCACCGCATCTGAAACGATGTTTTCTGAAGCGATCAATTCGATCGTTTTTTGCTGACGTTGTTCTTCATGATGAATAGCTTCCCATAAAGCCGGTGATTTTCCTGCGTATTGCATGGCAATTCCCCCTTATTAAAACTTCGGTGAATATAAACAGCAAGTTTATTATACTAGATCGGTCCCTAAAAAACACTAACGGACGTTGCTCTTCTTTGAACAACGTCCGCATTTACTATTAATATCTGAATGACTAGCCTAAGTTTTTCTTGAAGAATTGATCAATTTTAGCAAACGGAATATAGTCATGGTCACCGCCATCGTATAGGTCAGTGTGCGTGGCATTTGGTACAATCAATAATTCTTTATTGTCGCTCTTTAATTTCTTAAAGGTATCCTCACCCATGTAACGGGAGTGAGCCTTTTCACCATGCACGATTAATACAGCATTCTTTAAGTCTTCCGGGTGAACCAGGATCTTAGTATTCATCCATCCTGTTTGACTTTGTAGAACCCAACCATCATTTGAGTTAACTGAACGCTTATGGTAACCACGCTTGGTCTTATAGTAAGCACTGTATTGCTTAACAAAATCTGGTTGGTCGTCAGGAGCTGGGTAGTCATAGCAACCGCCAGCCTTAGCTAAACTCTTGCTACCATATTCTTTGGTCCGTTGTTCAGCAATTTGCTTCTTACTTGCGTAACGGTCATCGGCAGTGTCCTTATCAAAGTAACCCCAGGCACCTACCCGTGGCATATCGTACATGGTAACCGCAGCAGTCGCCTTAATCCGTGGATCCATTGCAGCAGCATTTAATGAAATACCACCCCAACCACAGATACCAATAATGCCGATTTTTCCTGGATCGACATTATCTAGATTACTCAAGTAATCAACGGCCGCTTGATAATCTTCGGTGTTAATATCTAATGAAAATACATCTCGGGCATCACCACCACTTTCACCAGTAAATGATGGATCGAAAGCAATGGTTAAATACCCTTTTTCCGCCATTGTTTGCGCGTAAAGACCACTAGATTGTTCCTTAACCGCCCCGAATGGTCCTGCAACTGCTAAACCCTCATAATCCTTCGGTGTATATTGATCAGCTGCTAGGGTAACACCGAAATGGTTAGTAAAGGTTACTTTCTGATGATCAACTTTATCACTATTTGGGAAAACTTTATCCCATTCTTGGGTTAAATGTAATTTCTGCATATTTTTCCTCCTTATTAACAATTAATCAGACTTTTATATTTCTTCAATTGCCCGACTAACTGGTGTATCTCCATCCTCAACATCAAAAGCTTTGCGGATGGTATTATCATTTCCAAGCGAATCAACAATTAATGTAGCAACGTTGGCACGACTAGTATAGTTATGTGGCAGGTAATCGCCGATCGTAACTTTCCCAGTTCCTGGCTCATTGGTTAAGTTTTCTGGCCGTACAATGGTGTAGTCCAAGCTAGATTGTTGTAATAGTATATCAGCATAATACATGGCTGCACTATATTCTTCCCACTCATCCATCCACGCAAGCTTCTTTTCATCGTGGAAGTGTTGAATAGCACCAGCACTCACTAGGACTACTCGTTTAATTCCAGCCTGTTCAGCAGCTTGGTAGATCTTAACCTTACCATCAAGATCAACCATCCAACCACCACCAATGGAAATCACAATTGCATCAATATTATCAAGACTCTTTTTGATTTCAGTAACTGACTGGCGAACATCAACCACTCTTGCTTCAATCCCTTGATCTGTAAATTCTTTAACTTGTGACTGACTCCGCACACCAGCAACCGGTGTAAAATCAGCATTTTCTTTCAATTGTGCTACTACTTGACGACCAGTTTGTCCATGTGCACCAATAACTAAAATATTTTTCATCAAGGTTACCTCCAAACAGCTCTAAGCATTTTTAGTAAAGATCAGGT
>CAMXWI010000174.1 GCA_947252915.1 uncultured Lactobacillus sp. | reverse complement strand
CCCTAGGCCTTCATAAACCAGATCCGTCTTTTCGTCAGTAGAAAATTCAAAACGCTCTAATGATGGAATTTGGTCTTTAGTGGTCTTTGTAGGCGGAGTTAGTAAATCACCAAGATGTTTTTCATAGAATTTATCAGCATTACTAAGTTTAGTCCGGTGAAGTTGCAAATTATTATCAAAGTATGCTACTACACCGACCTTAGGACCCTTTAAATAATCAAAACGCGCAATGCCCCCCATAAAAATGGTCTGACCATCAGATAATTGATAGGTGCGAGGCTTAATCTCTTTCTGTGGTGCTACTAATTTTAAATCTTGATCCGGTAGAACATGCGCCATCTGGTGTTGATGAATAATCCCCGGTGTATCAATTAGTTCTTGTCCATCATCAAGTGGAATTTCAATTTTATCTAAAGTGGTTCCCGGAAAACGCGAAGTTGTGATCAAATCTTTGACGCCCGTTCGTTGTTTAATAATTTGGTTAATTAGTGTCGATTTACCAACATTAGTTACCCCAACCACATAAACGTCACGATGTTGTCGATATTTCTCAATCGTATTTAATAGTTCCTCAATTTGGTGGTTCTTTTTGGCCGATACCAAGAGTGTTTCAATGGGCCGAATTCCTGCAATATTAGCTTGTTGTCTGATCCAATCACGCAACTTTGACCGGCGTAGAGAATGCGGTAATAAATCCTCTTTGTTACCAACTAAGAGTACCGGATTATCCCCGACAAAACGGTGGAGACCTGGAATGAGACTCCCATTAAAATCAAAGATGTCTACAACATACACAATCAGCGCATTAGCTTCACGGATATGGTTCAGTAATTGCAAAAAATCATCATCCGTTAATGAAACCGGGGCAATTTCATTGTAATGACGGAGACGAAAACACCGTTGACAATATAATTCGTTGGTTGCTAATCCATTTTTGACGGCCGCCGCAGGAGTATACCCCGGCTCATTTGGGTCCTTAGACTGAATAATTGCTCCACAGCCGATACACCGTAATTCTTCATTAGTTTTACTTTCTTCAGTCATCCAAATCCTCCTGCCATCTTAATTCTGGATATTTTTTCAGTAGATCTTTCATCACAAATTTTTCAAAGAACCGGTTAATCTGGGTATCCCATTTATCAGTATTAATTAACGGTTGTACCAAGATTGACCGTACTCCAGCAATATTAGCGGACAGCATATCTGTCATCAGTTGATCGCCAACCATGACCACCTCATTCCGGGAAAGCCCAAGGCGTTTCCGTGCTGTTGTGATCCCAAAGCTCAATGGTTTTAAGGAACGAGAAACAAACGGTAAATCAAGTTGTTTAACCGCCTTAGCAACTCGTTGCGCACTATTGTTAGAAACAACGATCAACGGAATCCCCGCCTGGCGTAATTCGCTCATCCATTGTCGTAACTCGGGAGTACCGTTTGGATTATTCCAAGCAATCAGCGTATTGTCAAGGTCCGATAACACCGCCTTAATCCCGTATTGTTTTAATTGATCAGGTGAAATATTATAAACTGTTTTTACCATCCACGTTGGTTTGAATTTTGCTATCAATGTCTTACCTCATGTTTCATTAATCAATCTAATTATAACGATTGAACAGGGGTGGTTCAATTAATAAAAAAAGATTAGGGTCACTTCGCTGGGTTCCCCTAATCTCAATAAATTGATGAACTAGTTCAAAGCCTTCTTAGCTTCGTCAACAACCGCTTTAAAACCTTCTGGGTCGTTAACGGCTAAGTCAGCTAACATCTTACGGTTGATGTCAATGTTAGCAAGCTTTAAACCGTGCATTAACTTGCTGTAACTAATGTCGTTCATTCGAGCACCAGCATTGATCCGTGCAATCCATAATTCACGGAACTTACGCTTGTTTACCTTCCGGTCACGGAAAGCGTAAGTGTAACTCTTCATCACTTGGTCCTTAGCAGTCTTAAAAAGACGATGCTTTGAACCAGTATAACCCTTAGCTAACTTCATGATGCGCTTACGACGAGCGCGTGTAACTGTTCCACCTTTAACTCGCATAGTGGTAACCTCCTAGTTTGATTTGTATTGTTAAATTAATTAGCAGTATGCATTACTTCGAAGGAAGCATCTTCTTGAAACGCTTTACGTTAGTCTTGTCTAACATGCTCAGACCACGTAATTGACGACGTTGCTTCTTGGTCTTACCGTGGAAACGGTGACTAGTAAATGAGTTACCACTCTTGAAACCGCCTTTAGCAGTCCGCTTAAAACGCTTTGCAGCAGCGCGATTAGTCTTCATCTTTGGCATAACTATTTCCTACCTTCTCTTTATTTTTTTGCCTTATCAGTAATTGGGGCAAGTGTTAAAAACATGCTCCGTCCTTCCATCTTTGGTCGTTGAACAACGGTGGCAATGTCCTTAGTCTCATCTGCCATCTTTTCAATCATGTCACGACCGATATCCTTGTGCGTGATCGCCCGACCACGGAAACGTAATGAAACTCGTACTTTATCACCCTTGGCAATAAACTTACGAACCCGGTTTAACTTAACGTTAAAATCGTTGGTATCAATCGTTGGGCTCAAACGGATTTCTTTTACCGCTTGAGTCTTTTGATTCTTACGGGCTTCACGTTCCTTCTTTTGCATCTCAAAACGATACTTACCGT
>CAMXWI010000173.1 GCA_947252915.1 uncultured Lactobacillus sp. | reverse complement strand
CATAAAGTATGCGTAGGCCACCCGGTTGCTGCGCCCAATTCGTCCCCGAATTTGGTAAAGCTGGGCTAACCCCATGCGGTCAGCATTTTCAACAAATAACGTGTTGACGTTTGGAATATCCACCCCAGTTTCAATAATGGAAGTGGTAACTAACACATCATACTCACCACGAATAAAGTCATACAAAACGCCTTCCAGTTGAGCCTCACTCATTTGACCATGAATATCGGCCACCCGTGCTTCAGGAACCAGTGTTTCAATTTCGTTAACAACGTGCTCAATATCATTAACTAGATTATGTAAGTAATAAACTTGACCGCCACGCTTCATTTCACGAAGAATGCCATCACGGATTGCTGACCAGTTTTGCTCTAAAACGTAGGTTTGAATTGGAAAGCGGCCCACTGGCGGCGTTTCTAAAACCGATAAATCTCGGACACCGAGCATCGACATGTGCAGAGTCCGTGGAATTGGCGTCGCCGTTAGCGTTAAAACATCAACGTTAGATTTCAACTGTTTTAGCTTTTCCTTATGTTTAACCCCAAAGCGTTGCTCCTCATCAATGATTAACAGACCGAGGTCTTTGAAATGAACATCCTTCGACAGTAAGCGGTGGGTTCCAACAACCACGTCAATGGAACCATCCGCCAAACCTTTTTCGATGGTCTTCATTTGCTTGGGCGTCCGGAAACGTGACATCATTTCGATCTTCACTGGGAAGCCCTCAAACCGTTCCCGCATCGTATCGTAGTGTTGCTGAGCCAAAATCGTGGTAGGAACTAGAAAGGCAACCTGTTTACCACCAGCGACTGCCTTAAAAACAGCTCGGAGTGCTACTTCAGTTTTCCCATAACCGACGTTCCCAACCAGCAAGCGATCCATCGGCTTTGGTTTTTCCATGTCAGCCTTAACTTCATTGATACTTCGCAGTTGGTCCTTAGTTTCAGAATACGGAAATTCATGATCAAATTTTTCTTGTAAATAATCATCTTTGGGATAAGCAAAGCCCTTGGCCGTCTTTCGTTGGGCATATAAATCCACTAAGTCCCCTGCAATATTTTCAACTTTTTGTGCGACCCGACGTTTGGTTTTGGCCCATTCATTGCCGCCTAGTTTATTGATGTGCGGTTTCGTTGATTCGGAAGAAACGTATTTTTGCACCAGATTTAATTGCGTCACAGGAACAAAAATTTGGGCATGGTCACGATAGTCAATTACGATGTAATCCTGATGAACCCCATCGACCGTCATCGTTTTAATGCCCGCAAAAATTCCAATTCCATGATTGACATGCACAACGTAGTCACCGGGCTTCAAGTCAGTATAATTTTTAATCCGTTCCGCATTCGCCAGCTTTTGTGCCCGGGGACGCCGCTTTTTAACCTGCTTGAACATTTCCGCTTCAGTAATGACCACTAATTGGGCCGCCGGCATTTCAAACCCATGGTTAAGATTAGCGGCCACCAACTGAATTTTATGTAGCTGGAGATCTGCAAAATCAGTCTCCAGTGCAGCCACTTGAAAATCCTGCAGGGTCTGGGCAACCTGACGCCGTCGTTCATCACTCTTTGTCATGATGACTACCGTCTCACCCTGCTCTTTATAACGTTGTAATTCGGTTTTTAACAACTCCATCTGACCGAAGAATTGCTGCATGGAACGGGTGGTCAATTCGACAATCTGCTTAAAGCGAAGTGCTCCCATTCCCTTTTTGAAGAGGGCAAGAAACAATGCCGCCTGCTGCGAATATGTAATCACTTCGCCAGCATCATTCCCGATTTGGCCACCATTTTGTCGTTGATGATAACTCATTCGTTCCTGCAACCATTGTTGTTCATCCGTTTTCAAGTCTCGATCAGTTTCTTTAATTCGTGAAAAATCATCTACGATTAAAGTCCCATCCGCAGGCAGGTAATCTAACAAATTAGCCGGCTGTGGATAAACCATATCTGCATACGTTAATAATCCATTCTCTAAATTACCGGCTTTTAAACTCTCGAGCAGGGGCCGAAAATGGTTCTCAATTTGGCGAGCATCCTGTTCATCACTGGCCTGATCGTGCAACGTTTCGTATTCTGTGGTTAATTGCTGCTGTAATTTTGTCAACCGTTGTTGATCGACAATCAAATCTGTGGCTGGCAACACCGTTACTGCTTGAACATTCTCGATGCTGCGTTGACTGTTCGCTTCAAAATACCGCAATGAATCAACTTCAGTGTCGAATAAATCAATCCGGACCGGGTACTTGGTATTCAGCGCGTAAATATCAATGATCGAGCCCCGAACTGCAAAGTCACCCGGTGCCATTACCATCTTTTGGCGTTGATAACCCATCATCATCAATTTTTGCGCTGTTTGTTGTGGATCAATTTCCGCACCAATTTTGATCTCCAACTGAGCATCACTAAAGACTTCGGGTGCCACCAACGGCCGGCGCAAACCACCGGTTGCCGTCACAATCACTGCTGACTGTCCATTCAGCAAAGCGTTCATTGCCTGAACCCGTTGCAGTCGAAAGTCAGGAGAACTTGTGGCAATCTCCATCGCTAGTGACTCTTCAACCGGAAACTGGTAAACCGCCGTCTCTGGTAATAAATTTTCTAGGTCAGCGGCGAGCGACTGCATGTGAAATAAACTATCGCACACTACCACTTG
>CAMXWI010000172.1 GCA_947252915.1 uncultured Lactobacillus sp. | reverse complement strand
ATCTTGCATGTGGCGATATAATTTGGCAATGCTGTCCACAATATCCGGCTGCGTTCCAACCGAATCATAGCCAGTATCAGCGCCCAGCTTCTTAAACATTGGTCGGTTCATATTACGAATGGAATTAATATGGAACTGCATCGTCCAATTAAATTCCGTATTTAATTTCATTAATTGCTCAAGAAGCGCTGTTAAGTACTTATCGACTTCTTCTTGACTCAACTTAGCATTATCAATTCCCTTATTCAGAATTTCATTAACTTCTTCTTTAGAAGCTGGCACGTAATGATAGGTCAACAGCGAGTGATCAGAAAGCCGACCGCCCATTTGATTAAAGAATTCAAACCGTTGATGGAGGGCTTTAATTACATCCGCAAAATTATTAATTTCTACACCTGAAATTTGACTCAACTGTTTTAGATAATCGCCAAATCCATGATCTTGAATGGCAATCAACTTATCAGGGCGCATTGCCGGCAGCACTTTAAAACCATTTTGTTTCTCATCCTTTTTCAAAAGTTGATGATATTTTAAATCTGATGCTGGATCATCTGTCGTACAAACAACCTTAACATTCATGTTTTTTATTAGATTCCGCGGTTTAAATGCGTCCGTCTGTAACATCCGATTAGCCTTTTCCCAGATCATGGGAGCATTGTCTAAATTTAATTCGTTGTTAATGTTAAAAAATCGTCGTAATTCCAAATGTGTCCATTCATAAAGCGGGTTTCCATAAGCATTTTGAATTGTTTTGGTCCATTCAATGAACTTCTGGTATTCATCACCATCACCGGTAATATATTTTTCATCCACGCCATTGGCCCGCATGAGACGCCATTTATAATGGTCCCCATAGTGGTCTTCATTAATCCAGATTCGTGTTAAATTAGGATAATTTTTATTTTCATAAATTTCCTTTGGATTAAGGTGACAGTGAAAGTCAATAATTGGCATTTTTTCCGCATATTCATGAAATAACGTTTTTGCAACATCATTTTCTAACAAAAAATCTTGATTTAATAAGGTCATTATTAATGTTAACCTCCACTCACTTAGTATTCTTTAGAAATATCTGACTTTGGTTCCAAAGCTGCTAATGCTTCTTCTTTATTGGCGTACTTGCCAGTCAACAAATCAATATGTTCTGCCAGATGAATATTTAAGTAGCGATCATAAAGTGCTTGGTTCTTCTTTAAAATGTCCCAGAATTGATCACGAAATACATAGTGATAGTTATGTTGTAAATTCATTAGAGAACCATACATAGTGTGCATAACTTGACGACCATCGTCATCATCAAGAACAAATAGACAGTGATCAACCGTCACATCAGCTGGTTTTGGCGCATTACCATCAGTATGCGCATTGAAAACATAGAATGATGCAACATCATCCAGATGATCATAAGCATAGTGATACATATCAACAAATAGCTGTGGATCTTTATGAGCAATTACCCGACAAGCCTCTAACCAGTGAGTTCCGGCTGTTTTAACATGCCAACCATGTTCCTTAGCAACTTCACCAATGATTGGGTAAACAGATAACTTATCAGAACCAGAGTGGATCGATAGCTTATAGCCAAAGTGTTCCGCAATCTTTTCATGAACAATAAATTCACGTTTGAAGCGGTCTAAATCACCAATGTAATCAATCGCCTTTTGGAATTCACCATAGAAGCGTGGTGCTAATGTTGTTGGCGTAATTCCCCGTCGATGCAATTCATTAGCAAAGAAGTAGTGATTTGGATTAGTAGTTTGGTATGGTGTTTCATCCATTGAGATTTCAAAATCCAAATTATATGGAACCACAAACTTATGATAGATCTTAGCAGCAAATAAAATTGCTCCATAAAAGGTTAGAACAGATTCTTCAACATCGCGCTTTGTAAAGTGAACTTCAGCATCACCAACTTTAAATGTCTTATTTAAATACGTGTCATTGAAGTACTTTTTTTGGTCATCATCAAGTTGATCAAATTGTTTATCAAGCTCTTCATCAGAAAGTTTAACGGCCTTATTATTAATGACTTCAGTACAATCTAAAACAATGGTTGTACAACCAACTTTAACCGCATAATCTACTTCATATTCAGTCTTAACGTGATCGCCTTCGGCACCCCAGCCATAAGTAAATCCTTCATCAAATACGGCCCAAGCAGCAGCTTGGAAAACGTCAGTATTAGTTCGGTGCATCAAAATTAATTCCCGAATTGATTGTTGCGCTAAAACTGGAAAAATATGCTTACCCTTTAAGAACCGCAAGTGCGCATTAGAAGCATTTCCTAATCTGTCACCCAGTCCGAAAGTGTATTTATAATCCCGTCGTGATGTTGGCTTTACCCATGGTAACCTTTTAGCTAGTGCCTTGTAATTATGTTCATTTTGTTCAGCGATGATTAATGACCGATTACCATGATCTAGGCGGTCTTGAGCTTCAAAATCATCAATTGTGCGCTTGTCTTCATATACAACTAACGTTTTTTCCGTATAACCTTGTTCATTGACATGGTGTACATCAAAATAAACATTTCGTTGGCTAACTTGAATCGATGGAACATAAATTTCATTATTACTCAAATTATCAAAATTATGGTTTGCATCAACATCGTCGAAGATTTCTTGGACATTATCTAATAGTTTCTTTAAATTCATTTTTTTGCCTCCAAAT
>CAMXWI010000171.1 GCA_947252915.1 uncultured Lactobacillus sp. | reverse complement strand
CATAAGAAGAGCTCCATCATGATGTATACATGATGGAGCTCTTCAATTTATTCAAATTTGAATTAATATAACGCGATTAATTCAAACCTAACTTATCTAAAATTTCTTCATAGGCTTTATCAGCACCCATACCAGTAAGAATTGGTAAACCACTGATTAACTTATCCTTGACATCATCTGGTACAACTGTTGTGCTTACAAATGCATCATATTCATCAATATGATTAATTTGTTCAGCAATATTACCCTTTAGCATCTTAACCTTGTCAAGCACACCCTTGGAGTCTAAGAAATCACGAATCTTACCTTCAACAACAGTTGAAGTAGCAATACCGCTACCACATACAACCATTAAAGTCTTCATAATTAATACTCTCCTTTTCTATTTATCAGCTACAGCTTCATCTTTAGCCTTGTGAAACTTATTATACCAGATCATGATAGCAAGCGTTACCACACCAATTAAGCCAATACCACCCCAAGTCATGATCTTACCAAGGCCGATAATCAACCAAGTTGTCCATACACCACCATCACTCAAAACAGTAATGGAACTTGCGCCTTGTAATCCGAAATGAGCAGCCTTTGCAGAAGCAGTGACAAATGGCGCAACCCATGAGGCAATGTAAAGCGTAATGATGATATCAACAATCCCACCAATTAAAGTACGGAAAATATCACCACGGAATACGGCAGCCATAATGGCAATCATATATGGAATTGTTGCTAAGTCACCAAATGGTAATGTACTGTTCCCTGGAAGAATAACAGCAATTAATAGTGTAATTGGTACTAAGATCAATGCAGAAGACAGAACTGTTTCGTTACCAGCAGCTAAGGCACTATCCATCCCAATGTAAAGGTTACGACCTGGGAAGTGCTTCTTAATAAAGTCGTTGGCACCTTCAGAAATTGGCGTCAAACCTTCCATTAAGAGTGATACCATACGTGGCATTAAGACAAGAACAGCAGCAGTAGTTACGCCAAGTTGCAGAGTCTTAGCAAAAGAGTACTTAGCCAGCAAACCAATAATAATACCAATAATCAGTCCCATTACTGAGGCATCACCGAATACCCCCATCCGCTTTTGAACAGTTTTTGGTGTAATCTTAATTTTGTTAATACCAGGAATT
This sequence comes from uncultured Lactobacillus sp., assembly GCA_947252915.1. Lineage (GTDB taxonomy): Bacteria > Bacillota > Bacilli > Lactobacillales > Lactobacillaceae > Limosilactobacillus. The sequence continues at coordinate 1,537 of CAMXWI010000171.1, read as the reverse complement.
CGGTCCATCAACCAATTTAATGGTAAAGCAAGTAAAAATCCTGGAGCAGAAGCACCTTGTGGGAAAGAAATACCAGGTAAACCATATTGCTTTTGAATATATGGAGCTGACACGTCGGCTAACAGATAAATAATCATGATGTGAACAACCATCGTGAAAATACCTAATGCAAAGTTATGAGTTACCGCATAAACAATAGAACCTGTGAAGGCAATGTGCCAGTAATTCCAAACGTCAACATCAAGCGTTTTTGTCAGTCCAATAATCAGTAAAATAACATTAGTAATAACACCAACCGGAATTGCTAAACTTCCAAGAACTGTACCATAGGCAACAGCAGATCCAGCTGGCCAACCAATATCCAAAGTTGAAAGGTTTAAACCAAAGTTACGAACCATTGCATGTGAAGCAGGGCCAAGGTTCTTAGTCAATAAAGTAATAACTAAGTTCAAACCAACGAACCCGATCCCAACTGTTAAGCCTGCCTTAAAAGCCTTACCAGGGGTAATTCGTAAAATTAAAGCAAAAATGAATAAAAGAATTGGGAGCATTACACTAGCTCCAAGGTTAACAAACCATTGCAATCCCGCACTAACTGCGCTCATATTGTTTCCTCCTCAATATTATCCAATAATCCCGTTTTCCTTCATCAGTGAAATAAAGTCATCAATTGACGATACACTTTGAACAGCTGTCATTGCTTCTTCGTTTTGGAACAATGCCATTAATTTTTGTAGCATCGTTAATTGATCATCTGATTTTTTCAAGGCCAGCATAAAAATAACTTTTACTTGAATCTCAGCATTATCTCCCATTTGATGGAAAGTTACGGGTTCCTTCAATCGCATGAAGCCAATTTGTGGTTCAACAACTTTATCAGGATCACAATGTGGAATTGCAACACCGATTGTTTGCGTCATTAAACCCGTGGGAAAACTAGCTTCACGCTTTAAAATAGCATCCTTATACTCATCAGTAACAACTCCAGCATCATGTAAATGATTTGCCAATTGAGTTAGCGCATCTGTATTACTGGAGGCACTTTGATCAAAGAACACCACTTTTTTATCAAAAAGCATTTTGTCTCTCTCCTATCCAACTCTTAGTAAATCCATTAATTGTTGATAAGACAACTTTGGATTTTGAAGGGCATTCATAACCGATTCATCAGTTAAACAATCAACTGATGATGATATCGATGAATCCTTTGGGCGTGAAAAAATGTAAATACCAGTGGTTATATCATTACTTTTGCCATACTTAATTGGTTTATCTACCTGGCTTATTATCAGCCAGCTTTTCGGCAATTTATTACTTACAACGTGTGGCATAATTACGTGTTCGTCAACTTGAATACTACCTAACCGATCACGTTCTTGTAGTTGTACCAATAAATTTGCACTAAGTTCATCCGAAAGCATCAGTTTTTGAATTATTAATTTTCGCCAATCAGAATACTTCTTAACGTCCATTAATTTAATTAACATTATGTTCATCAAGATACCTACTCAATCTATTTCGATCTTGCATATTAAAC
>CAMXWI010000170.1 GCA_947252915.1 uncultured Lactobacillus sp. | reverse complement strand
GCATTATTAGGATCATGGGGGCCAAGCCTCGCTGGCATGGCAATTATCCCTTCATTAGTGGGAGCCATCATCCTAGTATTAATTGTCTCGCTCATATTCGGGGTCAAGAAAGATCCTGCTTAAATAATGATCATGCTGGGAAATTCCCCAGTCTTTTTATTTGGTTCGCTTTCAAACTTACTAATTGTAAGTTATAATAAAGATATAATCTTTGGAGGTGACAATCTGATGAGTAAAATTTTTGTTGTTGGCGGATCAGGCCGGGTTGCATCTGACTTAATTAAAGACCTTGTCAATGCCGGTCATGATGTCATCGCCGGTGCTCGTCATCCTGAGAAAGTCTGGCAAAATGATCATGTTACGGCTGTCAAACTAGATCTGCACAGTGAAGTTACAGAAATTGCCAAGCAACTCAGTGGTTCTGATGCCATTTATTTTGTGGCTGGATCACGAGGCCAAGATCTACTGAAAACAGACGCCATGGGTGCAGTGAAAACGATGCAGGCAGCCACTCAAGTTGGTATCAAACGCTATATCATGTTGAGTTCGATGTACGCGCTCCAACCTGAAAAGTGGCAGGATTATCCAGCCTTAGCTGCGATTACCGATTACAACATCGCAAAATTCTTTGCGGATGATTACCTGGTAAGCAGTACTGACTTAGATTACACCATTATCCAACCGGCTTCACTCACGGAAACGCCCGCAACTGGTAAAGTTACGTTTGGCGAAGGTCAAGATACTACCAATTCTATTGCGGACGTGGCGCAAGTCCTCGCTGATGTCTTAAATGCACCGAACACCATTCGGAAAGTCATTATGATGCGCGCGGGCAACACCCCAATTACAGAAGCAATCCAGCAAATTTAAATGATTTTACGAGATAAGAAAACGACTTCAGGATCCTGAAGTCGTTTTTGATTATCATCAACTATTTATCGTTCTGTTTAATTTGATCGACACCGCGAACAAAATCGTCTTCCGCCTTTTTCATATCTGGCGTCAATGTTGAAATAGCCTGATTAGGAATCGCATCAACATCGGCAACAATATCCAAATGCTGACGCAATGCTTGAAAGTGCATTGGCGCGTCTCCACCATACTCACCGTCAAGGTTAATCATCAACCGTTCATTTTGTTCAACCGGTGTAATCTCGACATCCTTTGCCTTCACGTAAATTACTCGCGGATCTCCAATATGAGTTCCCTTGAGGACTTTCGCCATCAATTGCATTAGGCCAACCATATTACTGTCCTTCACGATAATCAAGGAAAACATTCCGTCATCCAAGGCCGCGTCTGGGACAATTTGCTCAAAACCACCAACTGAGTTAGTCAGCGCTAAGAATACCGTTGAGGCCATCCCATCGAATTCATGACCATCATATTTAATGTTCATATGAACCGGCTTTACCTGGGGTAGCATTTCAGCCCCTTTAGCAAAGTAAGCAAGATAGCCGAAGAGGGACTTCATTTGGCTGGAAACATCGTAAGTTAATTCCGTCAATGTTCCCCCGGCCGCAATATTCATGAAGTAGTTGTCACCCGCTTTCCCCAAGTCAATCTTAAAATGATTCTGAGGATTTAAAATTAGCTTAGCAGCGGCAACTGGATCTTCTCGTGGAACGTGCAGAGCCCGCGCATAGTCATTCGTGGTTCCGGCAGGAATAATTGCTAGACGCGGCCGTTGCTCTAACCCGGCAATCCCATTGATTACTTCATTCAGCGTTCCGTCACCCCCTGCAGCAATGATTAAGTCAAAGCCCTCTTGGGCCGCCCGAGCTGCTTCGTTTTTGGCGGAATTTGGTTCCGGTGTAGTCGCAAAGGCACTCGTTTCATACCCTGCCAGTTCATAAATTGCCAGAATGTCAGCCAGATCATCATGCATCGCTTCACGACCAGCGACTGGGTTATAAATAATCCGTGCTCGTTTCCGCATTGCTGACCTCCTGATTATCGTGCATTCAATGACTTCATTAACAGTTGGTTAACCACTTGTGGGTTTGCCTTCCCACGGGTTTGCTTCATAATTTGACCGACTAAGTAGCCCACTGCCCGGTCTTTACCATTCTTAAAGTCCTCAATTGATTGTTGGTTATTTGCCAAAATATCATCAATAATTGGTTGCAATTCTTTAGGATCGGATAGTTGAACCAAACCATGCGCCTTGGCATAGGCAGCTGGTTCTTCACCGGCAATAATTCCCTTGAAGACCTTCTTAGCCATTTTGGATGAAATCGTACCATCCGTGATCAACTTAACCATTCCAGCTAAGTTAGCTGGCGTTAACTTCGTATCTTGAAGATCCACTTGTTCATCGTTCAGGTAACTATTAACGTCATTCATTAGGTAGTTAGCAATCCGCTTTGGATCTGCCCCATCTTTAACCGCTTCGTCGAAGAAGTCAGACATTTCCTTAGTTTGGGTTAAGACCATTGCGTCATAGTCAGAAAGTCCTAAATCATTAGTGTAACGCTTCCGCCGTTCACCCGGCATTTCTGGCATCTCACCCTTAATCTCATTAATCCATTCTTCGGAAACATCCAATGGTGGGATATCTGGTTCAGGGAAGTAACGATAATCTTCGCTTCCTTCCTTACTCCGCATTGAGACCGTTTCCTCTGTCTCTTATACAAATCTGACGCTGCCGACGATTGCTCTATTGTGTAGATCTC
>CAMXWI010000169.1 GCA_947252915.1 uncultured Lactobacillus sp. | reverse complement strand
TAACTATACTATTGGTTATTTACGCCAAAAACCAGCATTAGATCCCGATAAAACGGTGATGGATGCCATTTTTGCTGGGAATCAGCGCATTTTCGATACCATTCGTCAATACGAAGAAGCGCTGAATAATTACAGTCAACACCCGGATAACCCGCAATTGGTAGATCGATTCACTAAAATGCAGGGAAAGATGGATCAAGAGGATCTTTGGGAAGCCGAAAGTCAAGTTAAAACGATTTTGACTCAGTTAAAAATTACCGAATTAAGTCAACCCATTAAGGAGCTATCTGGTGGTCAGCAAAAACGGGTTGGTTTGGCACAAATATTAATCCAACATCCAGACCTTTTGATGCTGGATGAACCTACGAACCAGTTAGATATTCCGTCAATTATTTGGTTGCAAGATTTCCTAGCAACTTATAAGGGAGCAGTTTTAGTTGTCACTCACGATCGTTACTTTTTAGATCAAGTTACCAACCACATTTGGGAATTATCATTTGGCAAACTCTATCATTATGATGGTAATTATCAAGCTTTTGTACAGCAGAAAGCAGAACGGGTAGAATTGGCTGCCGAAGGGGAGCGTAAACGACAGTCCTTATATAAAAAAGAGTTAGCTTGGATGCGTCATGGGGCAAAGGCACGGAGCACTAAACAAAAAGGACGGATTAACCGTTTCAATCAGTTAAAAGATTCGATCGGTAAACTACAAGAGGATCAGGATGTGCAGATTAGTCTTGGTTCCCAGAGACTGGGTAAGGATGTCATTAAAGTTGAGCATGCGAACCTACAATTTGATAAGCGAACGATTCTTAAAGACTTCAATTGGCTTGTCCAACCTGGAGCCCGAATCGGAATCTCTGGAGCAAATGGAGCTGGTAAATCAACGTTGTTAAACTTTATTGCTGGTCAACAATCATTAGACAGTGGTGTAATTAAAATTGGTGAGACCGTTAAATTAGGGTACTACACTCAACAAACAGAGCCAATCGATAAGGATAAGCGAGTAATTAACTATTTATCTGAAGTTGCTGAGTCTGTGCAAAACGCCAATGGTGAACGAATTAGTGTTACCAACCTATTGGAAGAATTTCTCTTTCCACGGTTTATGCATGGTACTTTGATTCGAAAATTATCTGGTGGTGAACAACGTCGCCTGTATCTTTTAAAGATTTTAATGCAGCAGCCCAACGTCTTGCTTCTAGATGAACCTACGAATGACTTGGACATTTCAACTTTAACGGTCTTAGAGAATTATTTAGATGAATTTGCAGGCACGGTGATTACTGTCTCCCACGACCGTTATTTCCTTGATCGGGTCGCTGACCAATTATTAATTTTTAAAGGAAATGGTGTTATTCAAGACTATACGGGACGTTTTACCGACTACCTAGCACAACAAGGAACGGCAACTCAAAAGCCGACACCGAAAAAATCACCTTCCAAAGCGTCCTCTGCAAAACCAGTAACAAATGAACCTAAAAAGAAAACCAAGTTAACCTACGCGGAAAAACTAGAGTGGGATCGGATTGATGGCGAATTAGATGATTTGGATCAACAGCAGCAATCGATCGAAAAACAAATGAATGATAGTGACAATAATTACGAAAAACTAGCCAAGTTGCAAAAAGAACTTAATGCTGTTCAGAAGCAGATAGATGATAAAACGGCTCGTTGGGAATACTTGAGTAACTACGTTGAGTAAGGAGAGATAGCATGGTAATTAACGAGAATGAACAACAATACTTAGATTTAGCGCGTTACGTGCTAGAGAATGGCCATTTAAAGGGGGATCGCACGGGGACTGGAACACATTCAATCTTCGGCTATCAAATGCGTTTTGATTTGCAAAAAGGATTTCCGATTTTGACGACCAAAAAAGTGGCGTTTGGTTTAATTAAGAGTGAATTATTGTGGTTTTTACGTGGGGACACTAATATTCGTTTCCTATTACAACACAATAACCATATCTGGGATGAATGGGCCTTTAAAAAGTGGGTCACTAGTGATGAATATCATGGACCGGATATGACGGATTTTGGGCATCGCTGGTTATCTGATCCAGAATTTAAAGAACAGTACTTAGCAGAAAAAAAGCAGTTTTGTCAACGGATATTGAATGATGATGAGTTTGCTAAGAAATATGGTGATTTAGGGTTAGTTTATGGGAGTCAATGGCGCAGCTGGCGTACTTCACGTGGCGATACGATTGACCAGATTCAGAATGTAATCAATGAAATTAAAAAGAATCCTAATTCTCGACGATTAATTGTGTCCGCTTGGAACCCAGAGGATGTGCCATCAATGGCGTTACCACCTTGCCATACAATGTTTCAATTTTACGTTAACGATGGGAGATTAAGCTGTCAGCTTTACCAACGATCAGCAGATATTTTCTTAGGAGTACCATTTAATATTGCCAGTTATGCTTTACTAACTCATTTGATTGCTCGCGAGTGTCAGTTGGAAGTGGGCGACTTTGTGCATACATTAGGGGATGCGCACATTTATAACAATCATATTAAACAGGTTAAAGAACAACTGATGCGTCAGGTCCATTCCGCACCAAAACTGGTCTTTCCAAACGGGACCAAGAGTTTGGATGAGTACACGGTTGATGATATTAAGTTAGATGGCTATCAGCATGAACCGGCAATTAAGGCACCGGTAGCAGTTTAGCGAGGTTAAATA
>CAMXWI010000168.1 GCA_947252915.1 uncultured Lactobacillus sp. | reverse complement strand
CAATTAACACAATTAACATCGTGCGTCGGGTCATATTGTGGATTTGCTGACGTTGACGATTCATGATTATCTCCTCAAATTTGATAAAGAAATTATAGCATAACCAGTAACTAAAAAGCTCGTCATTTCTGACGGGCTTTTTGTGTATAAATTTAGTCGATTTTTTCTAAATAATGATACTTTAAAATATCATCATCCGTAATTGGCGTATTTTGCCCCTTTGCATACGCACGACTCCATGGCGTACCTAAGTTATGGGTAGGATTTTCGTCATCATTATTAAAGCTGTTCGTCTTTTGAAAATACTGCCCGTATTTTTTAACAACTCCATCTAAATATTGCTTAATCTTTGGTTTAGCTGCAATCTTTTGTAAAAAATCAAATTGGTAATTCATAGTTTCTGGTGAATATTTAATCCGTTTCCAGATATCATAATCAACTGGTCCATGAGAAAAAGCAATAAAATGAGCGTTAAAGGGTCGTTGATGGAATTCCGTTAAAAAACCTGCATAACCATAATATAGGACCTTTTGTAAGGAAAAGGCATCTAAATGCTATTTGGTTTGTAGATATGAAGCAATGTCCTCATCATTTAGTTCACTTTTGCTTTTCATATCAGAGATAAATGATTCCAAGGACGATTCATACTGAACATCTTTAAAATATGGGTCCTTTTCTTTTAAAGCTTCCAAGGAGGCATCGCGAGTCGATTACTAAACGACAACGGAATGTTTTTAATTAAATGACTGATCTTTTTTTCTTGTTCTTCAATTTTTTGATAATGTGTTGAGGCAAAACGGTAAGCCAATTTTTGCCTACGATATGTCACTAATAGTATTAATTGAATCATCGTTACTTACCTCCTTCTTTTAGTATATCATCCCGCTCCTGATTATGCCTTAGATGGGCAGTCACATTCTCTTGTTCGTCTTCCTGATCCCAAATCTGTAATTCCCATGGAAAAGTCATATTACTTTTCTTGAAATAACAATGAAACGCATGGTAGTTATGGTCATCACGATGGTAGAAACGACTGATTATTTTTTGTTTCTTTAAACAATTCAACAAAGCTTTGATGTGATCGATTTTCCTATACTTATTTAAAGAATGTTAAGATCACTCTCTCCGCCAGGATAAACGCGGTATACTAACCTTAATGAACAAAAATAATGGAGTTGAAACTCATGAAATCTTTAAAAACTGGACGCCCCTTCTGGGTTTATTACCAAGATATTGATTCGGGAGCCAATCTTGCTGTCCCGCAATTAATTCGTGGATATGAAAACGACGGATACACCGTTGTAAAAAAAGAATTACCCCAATATAAACTTATTAAAACTGACGGTCAAACTTCCGGCAAGTTCGATGGCAGTCAAGAAAATGTCCACTTCTACTACCGGAAAAAGAGCTGGGGTGAAATCGAAGATATCGATATGTACCTCTACTTAGAACAACCTGTCCAACAGTATGATCAGGTGGAAGGAATGCCGGTTGATAACATCCTCCCTGGCGAAATGTATGTCCGTTCATTCGAACGGGTAGCAACGACCAATGGTGAATTTTGGTATGAAGTGAATGCTGATCGTTGGATCAAGTTTGATGTGAATACAATGAAAATTGTTCATCACGACCCATTTGCTAAGGAACCACCAGTTAAGGATGGACCGGTTACTAACCTACGCGTTTTGCCATTAAATAAAGTGCCCGCCACCGTTGATTACTTACGGGGCGGTCATCTCTACACTTATGATTATCCATATGGTCAGTCCACCGGTACTGTTGCCAACGGTCAAGACCTAGTATTAATTGGTCGACTGGAAGACGAGAATGGGGTCACCTGGTATCAAGATGAGCAACGGGGCTTTATTAATGGTGCCTACGTGCACTTAACAAAACAAGATGAGGATGAATAAGATGAAAATTGGTGTAATTGGTGCCGGTAACATGGGGACGGCAATGATCAAGGGATGGCTTAATGCTAGTCAGGTTACCATTGCAGTAATGAATCCAGAAAATCCGCGGGTCACTAAATTTTGTGCTGAACGGCAACTTCCGCTTTTTCATCATGCAAACGAAATGATGGACTGGCAGCCGGATGTATTACTATTGACCACTCCCGCATCATTGACACTAAACATTATTAAAGACTTTGATCAGCTCCCTGCAAAAGTTGTCATGATTTCGGCCGCCGCCGGGATTTCATTGCAGAGCTTAGGAAAAGTCTTGCTTAATAATCCATGGATACGCATTATTCCAAATATTCCCGTTAGTGTTAACGCTGGTACCATTGGGCTGGCACTCGGTAGCAACACTGATCATTCTGCGGATGTCATTTCTCTGATCAAACAACTAGGTCAGGTGATTACCATGCCTGAAGATCAACTAAATATTGTTGGTACCATTGGCGGATGTGGCCCCGCATTCATCGATGTCATCATGGACGCATTGGGCGATGCGGCAGTTAAGCATGGCCTTAACCGACGGACTGCGAATGAACTTACTGCCAGTATGGTGGCCGGGACCGGTAAATTAGCATTGGAGTCCGGATTATCTCCAGCTGAATTACGTGACCAAGTTACCTCACCTGGTGGAACCACAATTCGTGGTGTCGAAGCATTAGAAAAACACCGCGTCCGTTATGCCATGATGGACGCAGTGGATCAAGCAAGTGAAAATTAATAAAGGATCCCTTTTGGTATCAATGACCAAGGGATCCTTT
>CAMXWI010000167.1 GCA_947252915.1 uncultured Lactobacillus sp. | reverse complement strand
ACCCAATCTTGAGGTGGCTTGGCGTCACATGCAATAAGTGACCCACCATCATCGCGGCCATTGCATTATTCACATTGTATTCACCAATCATTGGGATTGTGAATTCTTCATCTGGCCAAAGGTTAACTTTGAAGTGCAAATCATGGTCCGACTGTTCAACGCTAGTGGCATAAATGTCATTATCAAGTTGCCGACCAAATGTCTTCTGCCCTTGTTTAAGGTCCTTCGCCCGTTCACGCAACAGCGGTTCATCGCCATTGTAGACAAAGGTACCATCTTCACGTAGCCCATGAGTAATCTCCATCTTAGCATCCGCGATCCGGTCTCGGCTGCCGAAGAATTCGATATGCGCCTCACCAATCATTGTCAATACAGCAATGTCTGGAGTAACGAGCTTGCTCAATTCATCCAGCTCACCAAAATGACTCATCCCCATTTCAACCACAACGGCTTCCGTATTGGACTCCATATTCAATAACGTCACGGGCACACCGATCGCATTATTAAAGTTGGCGTAGGTCTTGGTAACGTTCATTTGCGTACTCAAGATTGAAGCAATCATATCTTTCGTCGTCGTCTTACCATTGCTGCCACTCACAGCTACGACTAACGGATTAATCTTGTGGAGATAGTACTTACCCAATTGTTGCAATGCAGCCAAAGGATCATCCACCACAATCCGTGGATAACCATCATCTTCATAAGAATGATCAGCTGCCCATAACGTGGCGCTTGCCCCATTCTGAAAGGCTGTTGCTACAAACTCATGACCATCGCGGGCCCCTTGTAGCGGAACAAATAAATCACCGTTTTTAAGTTTCCGACTGTCAAAAGCGACGCCAGAAACCTCAATTTCAGACCATTGCTCAATATCATTTTGTGCATCAACCGCCCGGGCGATTTCTGCGATGTTCATTTTCATGAGTAATCCTCTTCTTCTTTCATCCAGTTAATGATCAAGTTAAAATTATAGCACTGATCGCCCCCACGGGACAATATAAAAAGCTAACCATTTCTGGTTAGCTCAATCCTACATTCGTTGGAGACGGGCGATCCGGTCATCTAACGGCGGGTGGGTATCAAAGAGGTGGCTAAACCACCGCTTTTTACCGTTTCGTTCCGGATCACTAATGTACAATGCCGAAGAATTAGGATCCGCATTCTTCATCGGTACCGCATATTTTAGCTTACTCAGTGCCGAGATCATTCCGTGCGGATTTCTGGTTAATTCAACCGCACCGGCATCGGCCAAGTATTCGCGATTTCGAGATAACGCCATTTGGGCAATTGAAGCTGCCAACGGCGCCAAAATAATTAGTAAAATCGAACCAAAAATTGCGATTACGCCGCCACCATCACGATCATCGTCCCGACTGCTTCCGCCAAACCACCAAATATGACTGACAAATCCAGTCAGTGCCCCAATTGCCGACGCCAATGCCAACGCAATCGTTTGAAGCCGAATATCGTAGTTACGAACATGCGACATTTCATGTCCGATCACTCCTTCTAACTCCTCTCGATTCATCAACTGTAAAAGTCCAGTCGTTGCGGCCACCGCTGCGTGTTCAGGATTATTACCCGTCGCAAAGGCATTCGGACTCGGATCATCAATGATGTAAACCCGCGGCATGGGAACCTGCGCGACCATTGCCATATCTTCAACGACGTGCCATAATTCTGGCGCTTCATTGGCAGAGTGAAGCTCATGGGCATGGTTCATCCGCATCACAACATCCGTTGACTGCCCGACCATCACTGAAATATAGATTAAAGCAATGACCAGAGCGATAATAATTCCGCCAACCGCACTCCCGGCAAAAAGGTAACCAACAGCTGCGCCGACCAGCGCTACTAGGGCAGTAAACCCTGCCATCACCACAACCGTCATTCGATTATTTCGTGCAATTTGTTGATATAACATCAGTCATCACCAACTCACTAATTTAAATCACTAAAATCCACTTTCGGGTTGGTCTTGGCTTCCTCAGGCACTTGTAAGTAGTCAAGCTTAGTAAAGTGATGAATTCCGGCCACAATATTGGCAGGGAATGTTTGAATCCGAGCATCAAAAGCCGCCACCGTTGAATTATATAGTTGTCGGGAATACGCAATTTTATTTTCCGTATTACTTAATTCTTCCATCAACTTACTAAATTCGATGCTGGCCTTCAGATCAGGATAATTTTCAGCCACTGCGTAAAGAGAATTCAGTGCTCCAGTCAGCTTATCGGAAACTGCCATTTTCTCTTGATGAGCATCTGCCGGTAATTCGCTAATTTGCTGCCGTAAAGCTGTAACCTTTTCCAGAGTTTTTGCTTCGTAATTACTGTAGCCCTTCACCGTTTGAACTAAATTTGGGATCAAATCATTTCGCCGTTGCAATTGCACATCGATTTGACTCCATGATTCCTGCGCATTGGTCCGCATCTTGACTAAACCATTGTAAATACTAATGTAGGCCACAACGATTACCGCAAGCACCACGATAATAATAATTGTCGTCATATCATCAATCTCCTTCATATTTTTATATAATAATACCAGTGATTTGAATCAAGGAAAAGTTAAGTCTTTACTAAGAAAAGTGGCTTTTTAACTACCAATTCCGTATGATTAAGAAAAAAGCGAGGTATTCAAAATGAAAGTTTTATTTGTTTGTTTAGGTAACATTTGTCGATCCCCGCTTGCCGAAGCAATGTTTCGGCAAATGGTTAAAGAA
>CAMXWI010000166.1 GCA_947252915.1 uncultured Lactobacillus sp. | reverse complement strand
TCAGGATACTTGCCGCCCGTTTACCATTACCAACTTTCTGCCGATAACCAACAGCGGGAACTTCATTATTTAAAGACGTTTCACGATCACGAATCTCTTTGATGGCATGGAGGCCACTATTCTCCAGCTTCTTAAGGCGCTGCAAATAGCGTTGATGATCGTCGTTGTCGTCATAATGATGACTCACCTTTCTTCCCTCCTTTATTGATGGTCATGCTCAGCTTTCTTTAAAACATCAATTAATAAATCTGCTGCATTTGGCTTACCAATTTGTTTTGATGCCTCAGCCATTTTTTGGCGACCTGCTGCATTTTCCATAATTTTATCGGCTTGAAGTAGTAAAGTCCGTGCATCGAGCTGATCCTCTAAAATCATTAGCGCGGCACCTTTTTTTACTAAAGCCTGGGCGTTTTTAACCTGATGATTAGCTGTTACATAAGGGCTAGGAATTAAAATCGTTGGAATTCCCAACGCAGTAATTTCCGCAATCGTCGTGGCTCCAGCACGTGAAACTAATGCTGCGACCTTAGGGAGCTTTTTAGGCATATCTGGAATGTAAGGAACTACTTTTACGTTCTTACCAACTGAAACGTTGCGTAGCTTTTCCATTACCTTCTGATAGCGCTTTTGGCCAGTTGCGAAAATAACCTGATAATCACGTTTGTTAAATTCGGGAATAGCATCGACAACGCTCTGGTTAATTTTTGGTGCCCCTTGGCTACCGCCAAAAATCATCATTGTTGGTCGATCATCACGTAATCCATCATTCGTCCATGAATAATCTGAATTTAAATTAGCGGCAACTTGTTGGGCACGCGGATTACCAGTCATGTGAACTTTATTAATCGGAAACTGATCTCGAGCTGCTTCAAACGCGATCGCAATTTCATCAACATAACGACTCAAAAACTTATTCGTAATCCCAACCACACTATTTTGTTCGTGGATAACGGTAGGAATATGCATTTTGGCAGCAGCATATAAAACCGCACCACTAACATAACCACCAGTTCCTAAAACTACGTCAGGTCGAAAATCCCGAATAATCTTTTTCGCGTCGTGAACCGACTTTACGAACAAGTATAAAGTTTTGAAGTTTTCTAGAGACAGTGATCGTTTAAAACCTTGGGTGTGCAAGGTTTTAAGCTTTAAACCGGCAGCCGGAACGATTTTATTTTCCAACCCCCGTGTGGTACCGACGTATAACACCTCAGTATCAGGTTCAACTTGTTTCAACCGTTCTATTAAGGCTAGTGCTGGATAAATGTGACCGCCAGTACCACCGCCTGAAACTAATAATCTCATTACTTCTGCTCCTTTTGACCGGTTAACTGTTCAACCGCCTCAATAAACTTATCGCCGCGCACTTCAAAACTTGGGAATTGGTCCCAGCTGGCATTGGCAGGTGATAAGAGGATCACATCACCCGGTTCGCTTAATTTCCATGCCTCTGGAACTGCAGTAACTGCGTTCTCACTTTCATATACTGGGAGGCCAGCTTGTTCTCCCGCATCTTTCATTTTGTCTTTGCATTCCCCAAAGACAATCAGCGCTTTAACATGTTTCTTAAAGTATGGAACTAACCGTTCAAAAGTATAACCACGATCAAGACCACCGGCGAGAAGAATGACTGGTTGTTCAAATCCTTGCAAAGCAACTTCAGTCGCTTCGATATCAGTTGACTTAGAATCATTGTAAAAACGGCGTTCTTGATAATCCATTACGTATTGAAGACGGTGACGAACACCACCAAAGGTAGTTAGAACATTAATAATCGCTTCATTATCAACCCCACTTAACTTGGCTGCAGCAATTGCTGCTAACGCATTTTCTACATTTTGTGGTCCAATCAAACGAATATCTTTGGTTGGCATTACCTTTTCACCACGCCAATAAATAACACCATCTTCAACGTATGCACCATCCTTACTCTTCCCAAGGCGCGAAAATGGCACAATCGTAGCTGATGAACGCCGCGCAATTTCTTGCCACTCATCACGATCCCAATTCATGATTAGGTAGTCGTCCTTAGTTTGATTGCGTGTAATGTTTAACTTAGCGTTAATGTAATTCTCACGAGTCTTATGGTAATCCAAGTGATTAGCAAAAATATTGGTAATCACTGCAATATGTGGATGAAGTTCAGGAGTTCCCAAAAGTTGAAAACTAGATAATTCAGTTACAAGGTAGTCATCCGAACTTAATTCTTGTGCCGTCTTCGTAAAGGATACCCCAATATTACCTGCATATTTTGCGGTATGAGATAGACCAGCATCCAACATTTTTTGAATTAATGTCGTGGTTGTCGTTTTTCCATTGGAACCAGTAACACTGACCAAATGTCCTGGAAAAATTTCATAACCAAGTTCTGCTTCAGTAATAATTGGAGTGCCCTTCTTAACAAAGGCCGCAACCAACGGAACATCATAAGGAATCCCAGGATTCTTAACTACGTAATCAAAATCTTCATCCGCCAAACTAACTGGATTATCACCAGTAATCACTTTAATACCATCTTTTTTCAAATTTTCTACTATGGTTGGATCATCAGGGGTCTTTTGATCATTTGCAACCACATTTGCCCCTAATTTAACCAACAAATGAGCGGCATTTAAACCACTCAGTCCAAAGCCCATCACTAATACGTTTTTGCCATTATACTTTGTTACATTATTCATAATAGTCACCCTTCTTGATCTAACCAAAAATAACAATCATTGAAAC
>CAMXWI010000165.1 GCA_947252915.1 uncultured Lactobacillus sp. | reverse complement strand
ATATAGTATAGATATTCACAAGGATTGTCAATGTTTTTTAATAAAATTGGTCTACAATGTCAAACGATTATCATCAAGCTAATTCGCAATTTTTTCACTCCTTTTTTCATATAAAAAATGCCCCGCATTTTGAATCAAAACACGGGACGATTTTCCTTTAGACTTCAAGTTCTGCCTTGGCAACCGCTGCAATCTTCATAACATAATCATGAACTAATTCTTTAGTTGGCGCCTCAGCCATGATTCGCAATAATGGCTCCGTCCCGCTTGGTCGTACCAAGACCCGACCGTCACCATTCATTTCCGTTTCTACCTCTTTAATTACTGTTTGCAACTTGTCATTGTTCATTGCTGCTTGCTTGTCAGCGACCCGAATATTAACTAATTCTTGCGGATAGGTCGTCACATCAGCAGCCAGTTCAGCAAGACTCTTTCCAGTTAACTTCATTACTTGCAGCAATTGCAGTGCAGTAAGCATCCCATCACCAGTTGTATTGTGGTCAAGAAAGATAATATGACCAGATTGTTCACCACCAAGGTTGTAGCCGTTCTTTAACATCTCTTCAACCACATACCGGTCACCAACTTTAGTCTTCACACTCTTCATACCATGTGCTTCCAGGGCTTTATACATTCCCAAGTTACTCATCACCGTTGTAACCACGGTATCCTTCTTCAGGCGACCATTTTCATCCATATTCTTACCACAGATGTACATGATCTTATCCCCATCGACAATGTTACCTTCGGCATCGACGGCAATACAACGGTCACCGTCACCGTCAAAGGCAATTCCCAGATCAGCTTGGTTTTCAACCACCGCCTTCTGCAATCCTGCTGGATGCGTTGAACCACAATTTAAATTCGTGTTAAGTCCATCTGGTTGGTCATTAATTGGGACAAAGTCGACCTCGACATCCGCAAAAAGGTTAGAAACAAAGTCACTCGTGGCCCCATTAGCTGCATCAACAACTACCTTGAGGCCAGTCAATTCAGTCGAAATCGTTTGTTCAAGGAATGACGTGTACTTTAATGCGCCCTCTTTGTAATCTTCAACCACACCTAAGCCATCATCGGAAGGGCGTGGTAAATCATCGGTTGGTGCATCAAGGATTTGCTCAATTTCATACTCTAATTCATCAGAAAGCTTAAAGCCGTCGCTACCAAAGTACTTAATTCCGTTATATTGAATTGGGTTATGAGATGCCGTAATCATTACCCCAGCATCTGCTTCTTGGGCCCGAACTAGGTAGGCGACTCCGGGTGTCGTTACAACTCCCAGACGCAACACTTCAATTCCAACCGAAAGAAGTCCAGCTACCAAAGCGTTTTCCAACATTTGACCAGAAATTCTAGTATCCCGCGATACTAAAACTTGGGGACGTTTCCGTTCTGAATGGCGTGTGAGCACATAACCACCGGCACGGCCAACCCGAAAGGCTAATTCAGGGCTTAAATCCTTATTTGCAACTCCCCGCACACCATCTGTACCAAAATATTTTAACTTCATTCGTTTTCTCCTATTCTAAAGTTGATTAATCATTACTACTTGTGCTGCTGGATGAACTCTCTGTATTTGAAGAACTATCATTATCGCTGTTCGAACTAGCACTATTACTACTGCTGGTGGAACTAGTTGGGTCATTATTGCCTTGTTTTGAAACAGGAACTTCCACATTGATCGAACTTGGCATAATCACAACGTTAACTGTCCGTCCCTTTTTGTCAACCGCTTGCAGTGTAATCTGTCGGCTAAAGTTACCGTGGGCGTCCTTCGGCACGTCAACGTATGCAATCACCCGGGCAACTCGCTTTACTTGGTTCCGTGCACCAGTGATTTGCACCGTCTTCAAAGCTGGTCGTGGAGTTCCAACATGGTAATTACCATCCACCGACTTGGAATTCAGTCGAACGTCGACTGGTGCGGTGACCGTACTCCGTGGCTGAATATTGACTTTAATTTGTTGCGGCTTAATCGTAGAGCGCAACTCTGAATTCAGTCCACTTTCCTTTAAGGTTACGGTATGAGTACCTACACCCAGCTTCGTTAAATCAGCGTACACTTTAAAATTTTGGGTATTTGATACCGTTGTTACCATTGCAGATGGGCCCGAGACTCGAACCTTTACATATTGTGGATAACCGGTCGCCACATACTTTTGTGAGTTCATTTTTAACTCGAGTGGCATGCGGACACTCATTGTTTTATTGGACATTAGAGCATTACCGCTATCTGATCCCCGGGTCGTTTGACGTAAAAAGCCATTCTTTTCACTATTGACATACATAAAGAGAAAAATAGCCAAGATTAATGAGGCAATTCGCATAAACCAAACGCTACCAAAGACAGAACCTTTTTTACCGTTCACTATGCTTCCCTCCTTGCCAATGAATCTTGGTTAATAAATAACCGAATAGTCCATGATCCTTGTGTTCTTCCTTCTTTTTATAAAGGTGTGCCCGCATGAACTTCAAGTAGTCTTTCTGTGACATATTGCGGAGCAGTTCATTATCTTTTGTAATTGAAACTTCCCCTGTCTCTTCGGAGATCACAATTGTCAGAGCATCGGTGACTTCACTAATACCGACCGCTGCACGGTGACGGGTCCCCAATTCCTTTGGGATCAGCTTACTGTCTGATAGTGGCAGATAAGCAGCTGCAACAGCAATCCGGTTATTTTTGATAATCACCGCACCATCTGTCTCTTATACACATCTGACGCTGCCGA
>CAMXWI010000164.1 GCA_947252915.1 uncultured Lactobacillus sp. | reverse complement strand
ATTTTATCTTTTCAACTGATTAGCAAAAATCATCAAGCCAAATTAAGGCCAGCTTTAGCTAATAAAAAATAAGCATGACGTCATTTGTTAGCGCATCATACTTATTAAGAAATCTATTATTGGAGTTTTAAAAATGCTTATGTTGAAAACAACCATAACCAAGCAAGACAAAAATAATGGTATACATAACCGTTCCCCAGAGCAACTGTCCATTCGATAGCAATGATGCAGGATGATAGGCAGCATAGTTGTAGTATTGATTGGTTAAATTCAGCATATTAAAGGGATTCCACCGAATCAGGTCGCGCGAGCCAACACAAGATAATTGTAGATTCGACGATAAACCACTCCCCATAAAAATGATTAACGCATTCAGGGCAATCACAGTCATATTTGAATTAATGAGGCAGGAAGTTAAGCAAATTAGACTAATGATCATGGAGGAAGTTATTAAATCGACTCCTGTGGTTGTCAGCATATTCGACCATAGCGGCTGATGATACTGATAAATTGCGGTCCACGAAATTGGGTTATTAATTAGTGGGACAATATTAAGCAAGATGGTGATTACGACTGCGACCAGGTGTAAAAGGATGTTATACAGTAGCAAAACCAAGACTTTAGCGAAAAAAACGGCTGACCGGCTGCTAGAATGGTACATTAATGGAATGATCGTGCCATTTTGAAACTCCATCGAAAAAATCGTGGAACCCACGATAACCAGTAGCAACCAAATAATGGTACTGGAATCGTAACAGGTCATTACCAACAAGTTATTATAGGTGCGCCCCATCGCCAAGCCGATAATGACCATCAAAATAACCAGCGGGATAATTACCAGCCACGGCAGACGTCGATGATTTAATTTATATAATTCTTGTCGAATTTCGCTATTCATA
This sequence comes from uncultured Lactobacillus sp., assembly GCA_947252915.1. Taxonomy (GTDB): domain Bacteria; phylum Bacillota; class Bacilli; order Lactobacillales; family Lactobacillaceae; genus Limosilactobacillus. The sequence continues at coordinate 1,893 of CAMXWI010000164.1, read as the reverse complement.
AACTTTGCGCTCCTCCTCTTACAAATCACTTTTCCGGAAAACAATCAGTCCAATAAATAGAAAGATGGCAGCGTACACTAGATTACCGATGACCAATTCTGCGTTAGTCAGCGCTGTGATTTTATTCATTCCCGCACCAGATAATTGATTAATCACGTTAATCATATTCAACGGGTTCCACGCAATGATTTTTTGAAGATGTGAAAAAGCCTGCATCGCGATTCCGGAAAAGTTAGCACCTAGAAATCCAACTAATAACCCAATGACAATTACTACCGCGCTGGATTTAAATAGTACAATTAATAGTAACGTGAGCGCAATTGTAAAGATTAGATAGACTGCAACTCCAAGTAGGTTAAGCAGGAGGTCATTAATGAGCAGATGTTGGTGATACATCGTTTGCCATGCAAACTTATTGCCAACAAGGCCGATCTTAATTAGTAACGCGAAGAGAAAACCAATCAAAACTAACCAAAAGCCATAAATTATAAGGACGAAGAATTTGGCAAGAAAAACCGTGGAGCGGCTAGGACTCTTATAGAGCAAAGTTGTCATCGTATTATTACGAAGTTCCATGGTAAAAAAGTTCGCAGTCAACGCAATCATGATAATAATGCTCCATTGACCAACGCCAAAACCTTGAGCAACTAAGTTTTTAGTAATGTAAGCAGTGGGCGTTGCTGAATAAGTCATCAGACAACATAAAGCAACCATCGCAACCCAGGACGAGCGTTGATGAACCATTTTATAAAGTTCGTGGGAAAACGTCATCTTCATTATTCATCCACCCGCTTTTCTCTCAGCACTTCAACAATCGCCTGTTCAAAAGTCTGTCGGACGGGCGCCAGCTCCCGCAACATAATTTGGTGGTGGCGTAGGATTATTTGAACCTGATCGACATCCGCAGTGTTTATAAACAACGACTGATCCTGATGACGGTAAAAAACATCATTACCCTTCAGTATTTTAGCCACCTCCTCATTATCAACCGTCTTGATTTGGTATTGGGTCACTGGTGCATTTTTAAACTGATCAATTGGAACGTTCATCACGATTTCATGATGATTCAGAATAATGACGGAGGTCATAACCTTCTGCAACTCGCTTAGCACATGGCTAGAAATTAGAAACGCGGCCCCTTGGGCTGCATATTCATGAATAATTTGACGAACTAAAATGGTAGCTTCAATATCTAATCCATTCATTGGTTCATCCAAAATAACAAACTCTGGGTTGTTAAGCAGTGCAAGTGCAATTCCCAGTTTCTGCTTCATTCCGATCGAATACGACTTTGCCGGTTCATCAATGTACGTTCCCATTCCAAGCCGATCAATCAATCGATTCATGTCCGTGGTATCTCGGGAATAAAGTTCTAAATTTTCTCGACCAGACAGGAATGGGTAAACTGCCGGATTTTCAATTAACGCACCAACCTGTTGAAGTGCTTGATGACTATTCGCTGTAATTGGCTGATGATTAAAAGTGATTGTACCAGTAAATTTAGTTAAGCCTAGTAAAGTTTTCATAATCGTGGTTTTACCAGCACCATTCGGACCGATTAACCCCACAATTTCACCTGGCTGAATTTGGAAGGTCGCCTCCTTAATCACCTGTTTTCGGCCATAATAGATATTCAGATTTTGCACATTTAACATTGTTAACCAACCTCACTTCTGAACTTCGCCTTCATGTTAAAAGCGGTTTCAATTTAATTTTACACCCCCATTTAAATTTTGGCGATACCCTGGGGAGTAAAAAAACTCCTCAGGGGTTTGAGGAGCGTGGAAATTAAGTGTGAGATTCATTATTATGACGATTTGCAATCCGGCACTTTGCTTTGATATGCTCCCCTTAGAGTAGACAACGAAATATATAAAATATTTCAAAGCTACT
>CAMXWI010000163.1 GCA_947252915.1 uncultured Lactobacillus sp. | reverse complement strand
TGTGTATAAGAGACAGGGTTTAACGGGTAAGGATGCCCAAGCATTACTGGACAGTGTTAACATCACTACTAACAAAGAAGCAATTCCAAATGATCAACGAAGTCCATTTGTGACGAGTGGGTTACGAATTGGGACTCCTGCAGTTACTAGCCGGGGCTTTAAGGAAGCCGATGTTCGCAAAGTAGCCGATTTAATTGTCCAAATGTTGAATGAACCAGATGAAGAAACCAAGCAGGCAGTTCGGAATGGAGTTCAAGAACTGACGGTAAAGTATCCAATTAACTAAAATCTAAGAGAGAGTTAGTCATGACGAGAAAAGAAGAAGCGTACGAGTATATTCGGGGCGAGATTGTTCATAACCAATTTCGGCCCAATGAAGTAATTTCTGAAAATCAGATTACCGATAAGTTGAATATGAGTCGGACACCGGTTCGGGAGGCACTAAAGCAGCTCGAAGCGGATGGCTTAATTGAAATGCGCGGGCGCGAAAATGTGGTTGCCCCATTAACGGTAGATGCAGTGCAAGAGGTCTATGAATTACGGAGCCTATTAGAAACTTTTGCGTTAAAAAAGACCATTAATCTGATTCCAATTGTTAAGTTAAATGAGTTGGAAGAGGCCTTTGAGCAGGCTGCTGCTAAAGAAGACTGGGATGAATACTTACAAGTTGATACTGATTTTCACGAGTTAATTACTCATATTGCTGGGCATCCCCGGTTAGCGCAGTTTCTCAGTATTTTAAAGGCACAAACGGCACGGACGCGCCACGTTAGTTCCTATAATCCTAATCGGATGAGTCGCTCATTGGAGGAACATAAGGAAATTATCAAATGGCTTCGTCAGCGTAATCTGGATGAAGCTGAAAAAGCGTTAGCCTATCATTTGCAACGGGTATACGATTCAGTCCGTTCTTATTTGAATTATTTAAATGACTAGAAAGGAGTTTTAGTATGTTTGCAATTCCATCGTTTGGTACCATTTGTTATTTAATTGCCGGCGGGGTCGTGGCCGGAATTTTAGCTTCAGCAGCTTCATTTGCTTCGCTGGCCTCGTATCCGTTATTGCTTAGTGTAGGGGTGCCACCAGTATTAGCTAACGTTACAAATGACGGGGCCTTGATCTGGGGAAGCCTGGGATCAATTTTAGGTTCGTTACGTGAGTTACATGGTTATTGGCGACAAGTTTTATACTACGCATTCTTTACGGTGATTGGTTCTGCCATCGGATGTTGGCTATTATTGGCATTTCCGAGCGCGATCTTTGAAAAAGTTGTGCCATTTTTCATCCTGATTGCCGGAAGTTTGGTTTTAATATCAGGTAAACATCAGCCTAATCCGCGGCGTCAACATACCGTCTGGGAACAGGTTTTCTATACTGTTTGTTTGGTACTAGTTGGGATTTATGCTGGATACTTTGGTGCAGCCAGCGGAATTGTTGTTTTAGTACTGTTAACATATTTGACTGCAGAAAAATTTATCGTGGTGAACGCATTGAAAAATGCGGTGGGGGCATTTACCAACCTTGCGGCTTTGCTAATCTATGCTTTTACCTCGCACATTTTATGGTGGGATGCAATCCCCATGGCGATTGGTATGTTCATTGGTGGTTACCTGGGTCCAATTGTTGTCCGCCATGTCTCTGCAAAGCTGATGAGGTGGATTATTGCAATTTTGGCGGTTACCCAAGCATTGATTTACTTTAAACAAGCTTACTTTTAATATAATCACGAACGACGTCTTGCTGGTGAATATCGGCGAAGCGTCGTTTTTAATTTAGTGAAATTTTAAGTAATTAGCGCATTAAATCAACTGATTGCGTTAAACTTTGTGAAAAGCACCACAAAAATTGCGAAAAAGGGTTGAATTATAAAAGAAGTTTGTTAGTATATTGCTTGTATACAAGTTGTCGACAAACTGTATTGATTGTGAGAAAGGTTATTGTTGCACAATATTTGCAATTATCGTTAATTTAAAATCATTATCTAATCTCAGGGGGACAGATTATGAATATCGGCAGTGCAATTGTTAAGACGTTCACGAATCAAGCGATCGTTAGCGCAATTACTTCAACCATTTTTATTATTTTACTTGGGTTCTTTTTACGGAAGCGGGGCGTCTTTGGTCCAAACTTCGGTAAAGTATTAACCAAGGTTGTATTATCAGTTGCCATCGCGGCACTATCCTTTAATTCCTTTATGCAACCAATTAATGAAAAGTCGATGCATCAAGGAATTGGAGTTTTAATTTGGGGATTTGTAATTTACATTCTCCTCATTTTCATCTCACCATTGCTTTACTCTGGTCAAAAGCGTGATCGGAAAGAGGTAATGGGAATCTTAACGACGTTCGGTTCCACTACTTTCTTTGGGATTCCGATTGTTGGAGCTATCTACGGTGCAGAAGGGGTTCTTTATAGCTCCATTTTCAACATCGGTTACCGGATCTTCCTTTACTCCTATGCCTACATTAAGATGTCTGGATTAAAGATGGAAAAAGACAACATCAAGAAGATGTTCTTAAACCCAATCGTAATTGCTACTTTACTTGGGTTCATTCTTTGGTTGATTCAGCCACTGATGCCAACAATTACGGTTCCATTAATGAAAAACGGGGTTGCCGCTGGAGGAATGACACAAGTGGCTTTCTACCGGATTGATCAAACTGCAGTTTGGCTCTGGCGTCCATTAAATTACTTATCATCACTTGCTTCACCATTGGCATGGTTAGCGATTGGTTGTACCTTAGGTTCAATCTCGATTAAAGAAGCCGTTACTAACAAGCTTTCTTGGTACTACTCATTCAACAAGGTTATCATTGTGCCATTACTAAACTTGGTAATCCTCTTGATCT
>CAMXWI010000162.1 GCA_947252915.1 uncultured Lactobacillus sp. | reverse complement strand
CAATCCCATAATTCCACCAATTAGTGGCCAAAAATAGGCTTTAATGAGTTCGGTCACGTTATCACCTCCTAGACAACTCGAGATTTATGCACATTAGCGTCCAACTCATTAAAATCAACGAGTCTGATTTTAATTTTTTTCTGTTCAGAAATTCCAAGACAAATACGCAAATCTTTTTTTAATTGATTAAGAAAATTTGCAGTCTGTTTCTTGGCATTGACTGAATTTAGTAAATCACCCGATATTTTAAGTGTGATCCCTTTTCGTGATAACTTAGATGATACCTTGGGGTTGCCAATAAAGGGTTCATGTTGAAGTGCTGAAAGCGCAAAATGTTCAATAGCTTTCTTACTGACGGTCACTTGACCATCAGACTTTTGATGAAGATATAATGATTGTGACCGTGGCCAAAAAAGTGTGATAAGCAAAAAAATAATTAACAGTATCGCCAGAATTACTCCACTCCAAAAGAGGTATATCGGTTCGTACTGTTCCAACCAACCAAGCTTTAATGACATGGGTGTACTAGTACCAATGGCCGTTGACCAATTTTTAAAGACAAGAACTATGGATAAAGGAAATGCAAGGATAATAACAACTATAATTAATGCCTTAAATATAAATCGCAAATCATCACCACCTTTACCATAATTAAAGCACAAAAGGTAGTGATGATGGAATTATATGCTCTTATAAGGAACCAATTAAGTTTTTGTTTGACTAAACCAATCTAGCCAATAGGGTATACCTGAAGTGCCCTACAATTGTTAGACAAGAAATCTAATGATTGTGGGGCACTTTTCATATGGTCAAATACAAGCCTGAATTAAAGGCACAGATTGTTAATGAATATCTTTCAACTTCGCAAAGCACTTATGACTTAGGTGAAAAGTATCAGATTGATCGGCGCCGTATTGGTGAATGGGTGCGAAAATATCAGAGAAAGGGAATTGACGCCCTTAAACAACATCATCATAAGCGAACGTTTACCGCTGATTTTAAATTAAATGTGATAAACTACTACCAAACTCATGAAGATTCAATGGCTGAAGTAGCGGCTCGTTTTGATATTTTAACCGCGCAAATTTCGATATGGCGCTCGCAATTTGAACGGAACGGAATCGCTGCTTTGAAGCCGCACCCGAAAGGTAGGCCGTCAAAAGTGAAACGTACTAAAAAACAAGTCCGTCAACTCGCCAATAAGAATGAGTTAGAACGGTTAAAGGAAGAATTAACGAAGAAGAACCAAGAACTTTATGATACTAAGATGGAGCGTGATCTCTTAAAAAATCGCTGTCCCTGTTCGGACCATCAAAGCCAGACAGAAAACCCAAATAGTGGATCAGATCAGGGACGATCAAGCATTACTACCTAAGAAACAGCGTTATAAGGTTGGTGCTATTGCGCTTCCCAAGGCAACTTATCACGATGAGCGGAAACGAATCGCACCGCCATGATAAATATACCGAAGTCAAGCAGACGATTCTTCAAATTGCTCAACGGTTTCAAATCCGTGGACGTTGGACTGCGGGTTATCGCCGCATTCAAACTGCCTTGGATAAGCTGGGAATACACTTGTCGGGCGACACTATTCGCAATTTAATGCGTGAATTAAATGTGCAAGTAAGTTTATATAATCGCCATCGGAATGGTAAATATTCATCTTATCATGGTACTGTTGGTCAGATTGCGGACAATAAATTAAAACAAGAATTCAATGAAAAACAACCTTACCACGTTATTCATACTGATGTAACGCAGGTTAGACTAGCTAACCATCAGTGGGGCTACATCTCCGCAATGATTGACGAGGTTAGTCAAGAGGTTCTGGCCTTTCAACTCGGCACTAGTCCAAATAAAGAACTACTTATGCGGACCTTAAAAGAATTGATTAACACCTTACCTGATAATGTGCAGCCAATCATTCACTCAGATCAAGGTTGGCATTACCAGTTAGGTTATTATACCCAAAAATTAGGAGATCATCGGTTTGTTCAAAGTATGTCACGGAAGGGGAACTGCTTGGATAACGCTCCAATAGAAAGTTTTTTTCACTTATTTAAGACGGAATTACTGGCTGGCTTTCCAGTATGTAAGGATATTACAGAACTAACTGAGCTCTCTCAAAGGTATATTCAGTACTTCAACAACGTCAGGACAACATTAAAAACAAAAGGTATGACTCCAGTTGGGTACCGAAATCATACCTTGACAGCTTAATAATTTAATTTTGTCTAACTTTTGTCTTGCACTTCAACTCTATTAGCCGTTTTTATTTCTGTGCTATACTAGGAATTATAAATGTTCACTAGAACTTTCCAAAAGGAAAACTAGAAATGGCTAAAATCGGTTATGCGCGTGTGAGTTCCAAGGAGCAACATTTAGATCGACAGTTAGCGACTTTAAAAGACGTTGATAAATTAAGTGGGGCTAACACGAATCGGCCAGAACTTCAAAAAATGCTGGCCGATTCGTGAGGGGGATATTGTTCTGGTCTCTGAATTAGATCGCTTAGGCAGAAACGACCAGGATTTAACTAAGATTATGAACACCATTCAAAATAAGGGCGCCACCTTAGATGTGTTAAATTTACGTCAACTGATGATCAACCTCATCATTGAACTCTATAAGTATCAGGCCGAAAGTGAACGTAAACGAATCATTGAGCGCCAGCAGCAAGGAATTGCCTTAGCTAAGCGGCAGGGTAAATATCATGGGCGCAAACCCCCCCAATACACCCAAGACGATCCCCGCCTGCAACATGCTTTTAAGCTTTACCAGGCAGGCATGAGTGACATTAATGTGACTCGAAATACCGGGATTAAACGGACGACCTTTATCAGATATCGCAAAAAGTTTAATATAAAAAGATGAGACTTATAT
>CAMXWI010000161.1 GCA_947252915.1 uncultured Lactobacillus sp. | reverse complement strand
AAAACGTCGTCAAGGATTTACGCTTTTAGAAATGTCGATTGTCTTATTTATTATTAGTTTACTGATTTTAATTATGATTCCAAATTTAACGAAACAGCGTCAAAATGCCTCGAAAATTCATCAACGGGCAATGGTGAACGTCGTTCAAACCCAGGTTGATTTATACATCAATGAGACTGGGCAAACACCAACGAACCTTCAGCAGCTATATCAAAAGCACTATCTGACCATTACGCAAGTAAAAGCTGCTAACCAGAATCGCTTAAAAATTAAAGGTGGTCAGGTGATAAAGGATTGAAAAGGTTTGGTTTCACCTTTGGAGAGATGGTGATTGTGTTAGGAATCGTTAGTATGATTCTACTATTTACGGTGAGATTAGCAGGGAATGGTATTTGTCAATGGCAACACCATCGTTTCTGGCGTGAATTGCGTCAGGAATGGCAATTTAGTCAAAGCACGGCATTAGTCAATCACCAACCAACTACGATTAATTATGATCCAATGAATCGCGAATACTAGCAATAATCATGAACGAACAATTCAGGTACCAGAAGAGTTACGTGTTCAATCAGCACCAGCTCGAACAATGAAAGCAAATGGATATATTCAACCAGGAACTTGGCGATTCGTTGATCAGTTAGACCAACAGCAAATACTGATGCGTATTCAAATGGCGGGAGGGGGATATCGTCTTGAGAAGAAACGGCTTTTTGATCGGTGAACATTTATTAGCATTGGGCGTTTTAATTACTGGGGTAACATTTTTTATCATCACTGCGCACTCGATGCTGGTTTCGAATCGTCGGTTGGAAGAACGGTTAGTGGCGGCACGGCTTTGTAAAGAATATTTATATACAGGAAATGTTAGTTATCAATCAGACTATCAATTGAGACAAAAAAATGGCAGTATTATCGTATCGAAGGGCCAACAGAACATTCTGGAGATTAAAAAGTGTTAAAGAGGAAAGGTTTCACCATTTTAGAATGCATCGTGAGTCTATTAGTATTGGTAATGATTAGTGGTCTAATTCAGTTTGTAATACCAGTGGCTAGTAAGATCAATACACATTCATGGAAAGATGCAACAGACTGGTATTTATTTTTGCAGCGGTTAGAGGATCCTGCCTACAAATTCCGCTTAGTAAAAGTGACGAGTAATTGCCTAGAATTGAACAGTATGGTTAATGGGGAAAATTATTTTTTACTAGGGGGCAAGAAGGCGGTTTATCTAAAAACAATGCAGGGTGGTTATATGCCGCTTTTAGTGAATTATCAACCGTATAGTCTTGCTTTCTATGAAAGCGGATCGAATAGTGTAATGGTGATTTGTAGATTAGATAATGGGGAAGAGAAGAATGCGAAAATTAGTTTTCAACAGGAATGGTAGTGCATTATTAATGTCAATGGTGGTTTTAGGAATTCTTTGTGGTATGATGACTGGTTGCCAACATTATTTGAAACGTCAGCGGATGATTAATATGAAACTAACGAATCAATTAATTGCGGAGAGCATGGTTAAACTGTCAACGAAGCAAGATAGCCAGTTTAACTATGGATGGACGACCAAAATTTCACAAAGTAAATGGCTGGTGACGATGAAAAATGGCGAGAAGATTAAAGTTATTATTTGAGCCAACTTGAATTTCTTTCTAGTAATAGGTAAACTTAAGATTGTGAATTTATCCATAGAAAGGAGCGGCGGTTTGGAATGCAAAGGACACCTGAGCAGTTATTTGAACAATTTGATCACGCTACGGAGTTAATTCAGTCTGATTTAGATTGTTCGTATTTAGATGCCTATTTGGAAAATGCAGAGAATGTCATTGACGGCGGTAAAGTTCGGGTCGAAGATGGGTTGCCAAAACCAACAACGGTTAAGAAATTGGAAACCATTTATAATGAATTAGATCTGCCTCATCAGTCATCGGAAACGGTCCGGCGCCTTCTCCAGCTTAGTTTATTAAAGGTTATTCAAAAGGATACAATTCAACCAAATTATCAGATGACGCCTGATACAATTGGAATGCTGATTGCCTATTTAATCGAACAAATTGTGGGATTGGATCAACCATCCACAATTTTAGATCCAGTTGTGGGAACCGGTAATTTATTGACGACGGTGATGAATTATCTTGCCAAGGTTAGTAAACAACCGGTTCAAGGATATGGAATTGATAATGATGAATCAATGCTCGCGGCAGCCAGTGTTAGCAGTGAACTGCAACGTTTGCCGATCCAATTAATCCATCAAGACGCAATTTCTAATTTAGATATCCCACAGGTAGATTTGGCAGTTGCTGATTTGCCAATTGGTTATTACCCGTTAGATGATAATACGAAGAATTATCAAACTAAAGCGGTGTCTGGTCATTCGTATGTTCATCATCTTTTGATTGAACAAACGATGAACTATTTAGTGCCGGGTGGGTTTGCATTCTTTGTAGTGCCGAGTGATCTATTTAAGACTAAGGAATCTGAGAATTTCGTAAAATGGATTCATTCAGTAGCATTTTTGCAAGGATTTATTAACCTCCCAACAGACATGTTTAGGAATGCCAAAGCACAAAAATCTATTTTAATTTTACAAAATCATGGTAGTGGTGCACACCAAGCTAAACAAGTTTTATTGGGAACATTCCCGTCAATTAAGGATCAACGTGCTTTTCGTAGTTTTATGACGGAAATAAATCAATGGGTTAAGACTAGTTTGAACAGATAAGGAGATAGTAAGATGTCAAAAACAATTGCAGTTAACGCTGGTAGCTCAACAGTTAAGTTTAAGTTTTTTGATATGCCAAGCGAAAATGTTGTGGCAGAAGGATTGATTGAACGAATTGGGATGGATAAAGGTCATGCCAAAATTAAGTTTGGTGATGGTCAAGTTAATGA
>CAMXWI010000160.1 GCA_947252915.1 uncultured Lactobacillus sp. | reverse complement strand
AGCAATGGCTAACTCATCATATCCATATACCCGGTGTTCAACTAAAATTAGTTTTTGGTATTGATTAACTATTTCAGGATCAATCCCAGCTCCCGATAACTGTTGCGCTACAAAATGTAAATCAAAACCGTCTTTGGGAACCTGATTAGTGGCTACCCGATGACTAGTGGCGTCTTTAATTTGTTTTTGCGTGCGTTTAAGTGCGACATCATCTGCCAGATGGTCTCGATCTGGATGAAACACTGTAAAGAAGGAATGGCTGACATTTGTTAATTCATCGACATCTAAATAATAACCCAATGCCGCAGTTCCTAACTGCTCAAAACGTTCTGGGCCCACCATTTCTAATAATTGGACACTTAGTAATTCATCTCTCATGAACGCAGCTGGAGTTAACGTGGGATGTAATTCAAAGACGGCTACCGCCCCTAATTCGTCAGTCCTGGTAAACGTCTTGATTAACCCAACGGCTTCCAATTGCGAAAGTGCTTCTGTAATCACCCGGATACCAACGTTTAATTGGGATAATAATTTGGTAACTGGTTGGCGATCTGAAATCATTGGGCGTTCCTTTAGTTGATACTGCAATGCTGAAAAAAGCCCCAAAGCATTGGGACTCATTAACGGTAAATAATAATCAACAAAAGTTTGTTCATTATTATTGGCAAAATCGGGGGCAGCACTAACAACATAGCCGGTTTTAGGGGTTAACTGAAAGTTAGTCATTATGATCACTTCGTTTGTTGTTACCAATCATAGTTTGTAATTCACTCATAAAGGCATCCACATCCTTAAATTGCCGATAAACACTTGCAAAACGAATATAGGAAACTTCGTCCACCGCTTTTAATTCGGTCATTACATACTTACCAATTAGCTGACTAGAAACCTCGGTCTCACCTAAACGACGGACTTGACTTTCAACCTTATCCGCAATTTTTGTAAGTTGTTCCATGCTGACTGGACGCTTTTCGGCTGAACGGACCAAACCATTTAAAATCTTTTGGCGATTAAATTCCTGTCTGGTCCCATCCTTTTTAACAACTAACAGCGGGGTTTCTTCGTATCGTTCAAAAGTAGTGAACCGAAAACCACAGTTAGCACATTCACGCCGTCGGCGAATACAAGTACCGTCTTCGCTCGGCCGACTATCAATTACTCGGGAACCATTTTTATGGCAGTGTGGACATATCAAACTACTGCCCTCCTTATACTAGCTTAATAAACAAGCATCATTATACCACATTCATACTACTGAACATTATCCAACCATTGTTGGACTTGTCGTTCGGTTCTAGCAATGGTCGAATTATTATCAATAACTAGATCTGATAATGCTTCTTTAGCCACTAATGGCATCTGACTTTTAATTCTTGATTCAGCCTGTTCCACTGTGAGCTGGTTACGTTTCATTAAACGTTCTAATTGAATCGCTGGTGAAACGACCACAACCATTACTAAATCACACAGTGCATCATAATGTTGCTCAAATAATAACGGTGCATCTAAAAAGATTAATTGGTGATCCGCCCTTTGCAATGCTGTCAATTGTCGGATAATTTCCTGTCGAATCAGCGGTTGCAAAATCTCGTTTAATCTTTGTAATTGATTTGGTGAATCAAAAACTATCTGACCCAATTTCTGCCGATTTAAACGTCCATCACCAGTTAAAATCTTTGGGCCAAAGGTCTGCACAATTTTTTTCAAGCCACTTGTTCCTGGTGCAACCACCTGTCTAGCAACCTGATCAGCATCCACTACTGAATAACCACACCGGATTAAATAATTACTGACCGTTGACTTTCCAGAGGCAATCCCACCAGTAATACCAATAATCATCATTTTTCAATCAATTCTTGACAGTGCGGACAATAAGTTGTACCGCGTTGAGCAACCTTAATCTTAACCATCTTGGTTCCACAACGGGGACACTTCTCGCCACCATGATCATAAGCTTTTAAGTAGTCTTGAAAACCACCGGCATCGCCAAATGCATTTTTATAAGTATGCACAGTCGTCCCCTTATGTTCTGTGGCCGTTGCAATTTCCTTAATAATATTTTCTCGTAACGTCTTAGCTTGTTCATGTGTAAGAGTGTTAGCGGCCTGTTCCGGATTGATCTTGCTCATCCACAATACTTCATCACAGTAAATATTACCAAGCCCAGCAACGTGACTTTGATTCAATAAAAATGGCTTAATTTTTCCACGACTCTTATGTAATATTCGTTCAAAGTAATCGAGCTTAAAGTCTTGTTCAGTTGGTTCAGGACCAATTGTTCGTAGACCACCGTAATTCATCTCTTCACCAGTCGTTACTAGTCGCATCCGGCCAAATTTACGGGTATCACGGTAACACAAATCTGTACCATTCTTAAAATGAAAAATCACGTGAGTATGCTTATCAACCGGCGTTCCCGTCTGTTGTTTAAAATAACTCCCTTCCATCCGTAAATGAGAAATCATCGTTAGGTGGTTAGAAAATCTAAACAGTAAGTATTTTCCACGTCGATCAACATGTTCAATCGTTTGACCAACTAAAGCTTCGCGGAATTCTTCCACATCATTTTCAATTGTTTTCCCATAATTAACATCAATTCCAATAATTTGCTGACCGTCTGCAATTTGGTTTAATCCACGACGAACCGTTTCTACTTCCGGCATTTCAGGCATAATCCCGCCTCCCGAGTTTTTAGAACCATTATAAACTGTTACGGAAATATTGCAAATTACTCAATCTAGCCCAGTCTACAAAATGGGATTGTGAGCATGAAAACGTTAGTGTCTTCTGTCACGATCCCATCTTAAATAACGATTATAATTACCGCTCCATTATTTCAAATCATACCAGGTGTCGCCAACTTTGCTTTCAACTTTCAGCGGTACATCTAATTTAACTGCGGAAT
>CAMXWI010000159.1 GCA_947252915.1 uncultured Lactobacillus sp. | reverse complement strand
TCTTTGAATAGATAGAGTCCCATGCCGGTCGAGTGACTAGTTCGATGACCGTTTTCTCCGGTAAAACCATTTTCATAGATCCTTGGTAGATCATGTTTGGCAATACCTGATCCAAAATCTTTAATCAGAATGGCATTTTTTTGCCACACAATTTCAATTTTTTGACCAGGAGTGGAGTATTTGATGGCGTTTGAAAAGAGCTGTCTGAGACAGAAACGTAACCATTTCCGGTCAGTTAACACTTGGACGTTTTCTAGGTTGCGAGTTTCTGGGGTCAATTGGTGGTTGATAAAGATACTAGCGTTCTGTTTCAAGGTCTCATTAACCAACTTAAATAAATTAATCCATTCAAATTTAAAATCGTTGTTTCCCATTGATAGGCGATCTTCATTTAAGATTAAATCTAAGTAATAGTTTGTTTCATGGACTGTCGACAAAACAAAAGCACGATCTAGTTGATTGTGATCTTCTGCTTGTGATTGCAAGGCTGCAAGCGAATTTTTCATTTCATGGGCGTAGAGTTCAAGATGGTCTAATTGTTCTTGCTCATCATGACGTAATTGATGGATTTGAAGTTGAGTTGCCTTGTTTAGTGTTTGGTAGTTAACCGTTAGTTGATATTCAACTGGTGTTTTCGGCGAAAACGGTTGGTTTTGTTGGAGAAGCTGTACTCGGTGTCGAGTATAAGTAAAACTACTGATTAGATAAATGATTAAGAACGGACAAGAAAATCGTACCAAATCAATTGCTAAGCTGAATCTGAGGTGGTATAGCAAACTTAATAGAAAGGCTAAGCTGATTACGATGAGATAAACAATTACGGTTGGCAGAATTTGCCTAATGAAATAGTTATTTTTCATTGACTTTCACCAAACGATAGCCGAGGCCGCGATCAGTTCGTAATGTATCTGCCAGATCAATGGTTGTTAACTTGGCTCGAAGACGGCTGATATTGACGCTTAATGTATTTTGATTTAAGAATTTACCGCCTTGCCACAGCCACTCCAGTAATTGATCTTTACTAACTGTCTGCCCTAGATGGTTAATAAGAACTGTCATCATGGCTCCCTCGGTAGGTGATAATTTAATCTGTCCTGACGGATTACTTAACACATTAGTAAGTGGATTAAATTGGTTTTCTTCCCAAGTTAAGTTTTCAATAAGAGCATTATTGTCTTTGAATCGGCGTAATTGCGCTTGAATTTTTGCTAATAAGACTGCCATTGAAAAGGGCTTCATAATGTAGTCATCGGCACCCGTTGCAATCGAATGCATAATATTTTGGTCGATATCTCCTGCTGAAATGACAATGATTGGAGCGTTGGTTTGTTTACGGACTTCGTGAATCCAGTAATAACCATCAAAAGTTGGCAAAGTTATATCAAAAAGAATTAGATCCGGTTTAGTGTCATGAATTTCATTGGCGACGTTTTGCCAATTATGAACAGTGTTTACTTGGTATTGCCATCTCTGCAATGCGTTTTTAATTTGTTGGATTAGTGGCTGATGATCTTCAACGATAAAAATAGTTGTCATGGTATTCTCCCTGTACGAATTTGAAAATTAATGGCGGCTAGCACGGTGACTGCTTGAACCATTAATTTTGTGAACGCGGCGTTTAAAGTGCGGATGTTGACTGACAACCAGGTGAAAGTTTTTCATTTTACCATTAAAGGGTTGGTTGCTAAGCCGAATTCTTGTCCAGGTTTCCATCGCGTGAATCATTTGCTCTAAGCTATGGAGTTGTTCACGGTCACCTTCTCGAACTGCGGCATCGTGAATATCGGATCGTAACCGGTGGACAAAATCATTGTGGTAGTTTAGCAAAACATCGGTTAATGGGGCGTGACGATACTCATTAAATAATTTTTGAATTAATACCATTGCTTCATGGGTATTTTTTGGTTGAATATAGTTATGACGTTCTGACTTTACTTCTCCTAGAAAATGTTTGACTATTCTTGACTTTTAGAAAGATGGTTGGTATATTATAAAGTGTGTCTAGCACTCAGCCATGAAGAGTGCTAAAAGGAAGTGATCAAAATGCTAACACAGCGTCAAGAAGCAATCTTAAAAGCAATTGTTCGACAGTATACGGACACTGGGCAGCCTGTAGGCTCCAAAGTGCTCGTTGGTCAATTACCAATGAAAGTCAGTTCAGCAACGATTCGTAATGAAATGGCTTATTTGGAGCATGAGGGAATGGTTACGAAAGAACATTCTTCTTCGGGCCGGATTCCTTCAAAAAAGGGCTATCGATATTATGTCGACCATTTACTTGATCCAGATAGTGTTTCTGATAACGATTTAGTAGTTATTCAGAATTCGCTAGGTACGAACTTTGCCAAACTTGACGAGATCATTTCGCACTCTGCTGATATTTTATCACAGTTGACTTCATTAACTGCATTTACAATTAAGCCGGAACCAAAGGATGCCCGTTTGAGTGGGTTTCGTTTGGTGCCATTAGGTAATCAAAAGGTTATGGGAATCTTGATCACAGATACTGGTGACGTTGAAAACCAAACTTTCCGTATTCCACGGGATATGGATACCGATGCACTAGAGGCAGTTGTCCGGATGATTAATGATCAACTGACCGGCAAGACTTTAGTTGAAGTTGTTCGACGACTGCAGACTGACTTGCCGATTCAGGTTCATCACTATTTAGAAAGTCCGGAAGGCTTTTTGGATATTTTCGACAACATTATTTCCCAGGCGGAACGTGAACGCTTCTTTGTTGGTGGTCGACTTAATTTAATGGGAATTGCTGGTAAGCAAAGCCCTAGTGAAATGAAGGCATTGTATGAACTGTTAGACACAAATGACCGGATTTCACGCATTATTGATTCGGATAGTGAGCTGTCTCTTATACACATCTCCGAGCCCACGAGACGGTTGCGAGGATC
>CAMXWI010000158.1 GCA_947252915.1 uncultured Lactobacillus sp. | reverse complement strand
GTACTGGATGGCTGGTACCATGTTGTGTGAAGCCGTGGTTGGTTTGGTGATGAATTTACGTAAATAAAGCTAAATTAGAAAAAATCCGCTCATTGAAGGAATTACCTCCCTAAATGAGCGGATTTTTTTATTGTTGTATTAATTGGCGAACGTGATCCATAAAGTTCTTAACCTTACCAGTAGCATGTTTAGGGGCGAGAATACCATACTCAACTTCAATATTAGTCTTTAGGGGAATTGTGACTAAATTAGGGTGAATATCTTTCCAAGGAGTTACATTGATTAATGCATCATTTTCATCAACGGCCTGGTTAAAGACATTAATATCATAACGTCCATTGGTGTACTTAATGGTAATTTCCGGATCAGTATCAAGAATCTCTTGGCGTAATTGGTCGTTTTTTTCACTGACCCCGGTTGGTACCATCAGAAGGGTTTGTCCCTTTAAGTCCGTAATTGACGGTTCTTCTTTGCTAGCGAGCGGATTATCACTTCGTACCGCAATACCAAATTGGTAAGTACCCAACGGAATTGCAGTTACTAAACTTCTGGTGGTGGCTTGATCAAAGGTTCCAATCATAATGTCACATTCCCGGCCGAGCATTGAATATTCACGGTTATTAGCGGTTAAGTCTCCTGGGATTTGTAAAATTTGCAGCTGGTAATTTGGTAGTTGGGTTTTAATCTGATTCCAGGTGGGCATAAAAGGCATACTTGGATGGAGAAGGGATGTACCGAGGCGAATATTTTGAATGGTGCCATCTAATTGGTGACAATCCGTATACACCTGCGTGGTTAACTTAAGCACGGTTTCAGCATATTTCAAAAAGACTTTACCACTTGGGGTCAGGGTTACACCGGTACTGGCACGATCAAATAGCTTAGTATCAAGCTCCTGCTCCAGTCGGTTAATTTGTTTCATTACCGCAGTACTGGAAATGAAGTTCTGTTCGGCGGTTTTTGTGAAGCTTCCAGAGCGTACGACTGAAATAAAAGTCTGTAAATTATTGGTTTCCATAGTATTGCCTTCCTATCAACCATTAGTTAACACCATCTTAACGATGAGCTTCTTCCTTGTCAATGGTATTGGTTGCATAATAAAACCATCGAATGAAGCAAGGAGGCATTGAGATAAAAAGAGTGTTGATTTTGGGAGCAACAAGTAATATCTCACATTATTTGATTCCAAAGTTGCTCCATCAAGATGTTTTTCTGACTTTATTTGCTCGTCATGGTCGACAGCGGCTCACACAACTAGTCAGTAACCCAAAAGTTCACGTCATGAACGGTGATTGGAATCAAATCGATGATCTGCAACGAGCTATACAAAATCAACAAATCGTCGTGATGGCGACTAGTCAATTTATTGAGGCCAATAAAAATGTGGTTGCCGTGATGAAAGCTAAACACGTTAATCGCTTAATTACTGTTAGTGAATTAGGAATTGAAGATGAGGTCACCGGTGCGTTTGGCAAATGGAGTCAAAAGATGATGGGGAATAACCAAAATCTAATCGAAGCCGCCAATATTATTAAAACAAGTGGTCTGAACTTTACCTTAATGCGGTTGGCCTGGCTTTATGATCAGGATGGTAATGAAGAATACGAAGTCATCCCATCTGGCCAAGCGTTTCAGGATACGCAACTAACTCGTCAGGCCGCTGCGCAATTTATTGCTGAGATCGTAAACAATCCGGCGAAAGCATCTTACCAGAGTGTTGGTGTCGCTGAACCGAATACTAAATGGGCTAAACCATCGTTTTACTGATTGGAGGAATTGACATGCAAACATTAATCACGTTCGTTATTAGTTTCATTTTACTTTCAGTAGTTTTACCAAAGAATAATTAAAGGGAGGCATGCAAAATGGCAAGTAATATTTTAATCGCCTATTTTAGTCACTGGGGCCATAGTAAGGAGTTTGCAGAAGCAATTCAAAAGCTAACTGGAGGAGACTTATTTGAAATTAAAACGAGTCAATTCTATCCAGCAGAACATGATCCATGTTCAATTCAAGCACATAAGGAGCAATTAGCCGATTATCGTCCAGAATTAATTAATCAGGTTCCTAATATTGACCAATATGATACCGTTTTGATTGGTCATCCAATCTGGTGGTACCGGGAACCAATGGTCATTCGGTCATTCTGGGAAGCATATGATTTTAGTAACAAGAAAGTAATTCCATTTGCAACTTCTGGCGATGTTGGAATTGAAAATACTGAAAAGGACACGAAGAGATTCTTGCCAACCGCAATCGTAAAGCCAGGATTACGACTGGAAACCCATGCGGTGACAAGTAGTACCACGCAAATTGAAAAATGGTTAAAAGAGGATGGTGTAATCTAATGAAAAAAATAGTAATTGCAGTAATGTTGTTGGTTTTTGCTAGTGTGCCGCTAGTTGCTCGGGCAGCAAGTTCTCGGGTAACCACTGATGATGTAGTCGGTGTTTGGGTTAACCACCACGATAAGGATATTCATCAACAAATTACCTTTACCAAGAATCATCATTGGCGAGAAAACCAGCATGGGCAAAAGGATATTTATAAGGGTACTTGGAAGATAACTGGTAAGCATGAAATCACCTTGGCACCCTATGATGAAGTGATTCGCTTTAGTAAGAACAATCACAAGATGACGGTGATTAACTATGATCACGTCTTGACAAGAAACCCGCGTTAACCACAAGAAAGGATGATTAAAATGAGTAAACAATTAGTCGAAGTTATCATTAATAATGATGTTAAAGTAACTGCCCAATTTGAAGATAATGCAACAACCCGTGAATTAATTTCACGGATGCCATTTACGATTAGTATGGATAACCTCTATGCACCACGTGAAATGTGTCACCGTTATGGTCGCGGTGGCTTGCCAACTGATGATGCCAGGGACCGTTCATACAAAGTTGGCGACATCTC
>CAMXWI010000157.1 GCA_947252915.1 uncultured Lactobacillus sp. | reverse complement strand
CTCTAGAACAGGCTTTGAAAGACCATCCAGAAGCCAAATTCCTGTACACCGTGCCAACCTTTCAAAATCCAACTGGTCGCACACTACCAGTTGACCGTCGGCAGCGCATGGTGGAACTGGCTCGGCAATATGATATTGTGATTATCGAGGACGATCCGTATGGTCAACTACGCTTTGCGGGTGATCCGGTACCCGCAGTGAAGAGTTTTGATTCTGACGGGCGGGTCTTCTACCTAAGTACCTTCTCAAAGACCCTAACGCCAGGACTGCGGACGGGTTGGGTAGTGGCTGACCCGGCATTCATCAAACACTTTACGGTCATCAAGCAGTCCGCTGATCTGCATACGGATAATGTTGCGCAACAAGTCATTGCGGAATTTTTGACGGACTTTAATATTGATGAGCATATTGCAAAAATTCGCCAGGTTTATCGGCAACGTGAGCAATTAATGATTGAACAAATTCAAAAGCATTTTCCAACTGGTGTGAAATATACTAATCCGGATGGTGGGCTCTTTATTTGGGTTGAGATTCCAGGCAATATTAATACACAAGACCTCTTTGACCAATGTATTAAAAATAATGTTGCCTTTGTACCGGGCGAGCCATTCTATCCGGGTGAACCAGAATCTGGAGCCTTCCGCCTGAATTTCTCCAACATGAGTGAAGAAAAGATCAAGGATGGCATCCAGCGACTGGGCAAGGCAATTACTGAATTTACGAATTAAGCTCTTCTGATGATCAGATGGTTCGTATATACGAATGCATACATCTGTATATACAATAGGAAATAATTTGTCATAAGGATGCATTTACAAACAAAAAGGACTGCACACGCAGTCCTTTTTGTTGTTAGTACAATGTTGATTTGACGAGCTGTTGGCCGATTTTGATAATACGTCGCCGCAGGTTGGCAACGGCTTGGTGGGGAATTCCCAGCCGGTCAGCAATCTCACTCGGTTTGTAACCGAGGTATAGAAGCTGAAGATAGCGGCGTTGTTGAGTGGTCAGTTGCGCTATCAAGATTTGTAAAAAGTTATTAATTTCTCGTTTGGTGAATTCATGTTCCGCTGCAAAGTCCTGCAAAATTTTTTCTTGCTGAATTTGAGCTGCAGTATTTGCAAAATCCTTATCAAGTGACATTTGGATTTGTTCAGTTTGACGTTTTTGAACCCGCAGGCGATCAATTAAACGCCAATAAAGATGTTGATAAAGGTAGAGATAGCGGGCTGATTTATGATCTGAAGTCAGATTTGTATGCGTACTGTCAAAGCGTTGCATCGCCTTAGCCATGATCAATCGGGCTTCTTGTTCGAAGTCAGCCCGATCAGGTTGATAGTGATAGATATGCAAGCGTTTGAGGACGCCAAAAATGATCCGCTGACATTCAGAATCGGTATAAGTGGCTTGTAAATAATCGTTTAAGTTTAAAGTCATTGTCTTTCTCCAATCAATTACTCGGGCCCGGTATGGTGAATAATAGCGGAGTGGGTGAACGAAAACGATTATCAAAAAGTCCATGATCCGGCTTAAAAGTTCTGAAATTCGGGTTAAACTACCGGAAAAATGCAATAAATAAGTTAGTATACAGAACTTTAACCTAGAAATCTATAAAAATTTACGTGACTGAACGACTGCTCAGTCAATTCACAAATTTCTGATTGACAGGGTCCGGCGTTTCCCGTAAATTAATTGGCGATGAAATAAAGCCGGCGCAAATTTATAATCGGGGAGAGAAATCACCAATGACAAATTGTCAGTTTAAAACGACAACTTTTACCACCATTCATGAATTAAAGCAGGGGCCAGTGACGCTGACTGGATACTATCAACTGACGTGGGATAACTTTTTATTAATTACTCACTACGGCGAGCGGCAGACCTTTGTTCTTTTGCGAGATGGACGGCGACTCGTGATTGATAAGCCATTGAAGCAGGCCTTGAAAGATTTTTCAACGATTAATCATTGCTACCAGCGGTGCACGATCCCATATTACAATATTTTAGGAGAAAAGCACCCAATTCGGGCTTTTGTTGCGGGAAAGAATTTGTTGGTCCCGTCAATGGAAATTCAAAATACGGAAGTGGTTTATTACATGGCGAAGCCGCTTAAGGGTCATTATTATCTTGATGATCAGCAGGAGATGATGCTGCTATTTGAAATTGGCCGGGAATCCTTGAATATCTCGGTGCCAGCATACCAAAGAAAGTTTGATAAGATTCTGCAACAGGCGGATGCAATATCTCAAATGCATTTGGTCGAGTTACATGAAATGGAACACCGCTATGGAATCGAGCGCGATTGTGCCTGTTATGGAAATCAATATTATGAACGGGCAGAACTGGCAGCGAAAGCGTTTGAAATTAAACGCCACGTCTATGGCTATGTTCTCAATAGCCTGCATGAGCGACTTTATGGTGAACGATTGAGCGAGGAGGGAATGGAACGCCTGCTGGAAGTTTTATTTGATACTTTCAAACGGTAAATTAACGTAAGCAACGCTTTCATTCTAGTGATAATCTTTGCTATAATGTCCCTGTATAAAACGCTTTCGGCAAAGTGAGAATATGAGGGAATTATGAAAGTTATTAACAATTCTGGAATTTTAAATATTTACAAGATGACCGTGGATGAAGAACACCGGCGGGCATTTAGTGACATCAGCAAGCGCAATATGGTGACGTCCGTGACGATTGAAGGCGGCACGTTAGCGATGTATAACACGGTGAATGAACAGAGCGAAAACCTGATTGTGGAACTGTATAACGATAAACATGCTTTTGACGTTCATCATCGTTCTGCACAATATCAAGATTTTTTAGCGGTGGCTAAAGATGCCGTGAAGGAAAGTCGCAAGGTGGAATTGATTCCGCACTTCCTGGGTGAGCAGGATGTTTCTCTAAACGCTACAACTGATAATAATATGCGGGTTAATCTGGTGCATTTC
>CAMXWI010000156.1 GCA_947252915.1 uncultured Lactobacillus sp. | reverse complement strand
TACACAATAGAGCAATCGTCGGCAGCGTCAGATGTGTATAAGAGACAGATGATAACCATTAGCATCCGCATTACTGGTCTTAAGCGACACCGCTGGTAGGTCTTGATAGACCTTGGTCAATAAGGCAATGTAAGGTGTGACTTTGGAATTGGTTTGTTCTGCCATCATAGCAATAAAGTCATTTGGCGAAACAACCCGTGAGTTATGAATAAATTGTTTAGCACCTTGCTGGCGAGCAGCCGGATTTGAGTAGATAAAATAATCAGTTTCGTGCAATTTTAGCCCATCCCGACTCATATCGTTTTGATAGATTCCGGGTAAATGATCTCCATAAAACACCACCGTAATTGGCTGCTTCATTTGATTAATTTTCTTGATAAACTGCTGAACAGCCTGATCCGTGTAATGAATCCCCATTGCGTATTGAGCGACCGTCTCACTATCAGTGTTTGCTCCACGAATTGAAGCTTGGTACTTACTTGCTCCATTATAAAAGTGCTCCGTATATGGGAAATGGTTTTGCATCGTTACCAAACTAATAAATTGCGCCTTGCGATTACGCTTCAGTTGATCTTCAGCATTTTTATAAGAGGTCGCATCTGAAAGGTAGGGGCTTCGATCGATCTTCTTTTGATGACGAATTTTATAGCGACTTCCTAAGTACATAAAACGGTCAAAACCGAATTTTCGATAAACGGTTGGGCGACTATAGAAAGTACCGACATAAGGATGAATAGCCGTGGAATCTTTAAATAACTGATTGATCGACCATGATTGTTTGGCAAATGGTACTAACTGCGTAAATGGTGTCGCTAACGTAGGCGTAAAGTTAGCCAGGGTTAGGCCCGTGGGTGACATATATTCCATATTAGCAGTACCGCCACCATAACCAGAACTAATCATTAACCCACTAGTGGTTTTCTTCTTTAAACTATTGATATAAGGAATTGGATCATTCTTTAAATGAACTCCTGGAACCCGATTAGGGGTCGCAAAACTTTCACTCAAATTTAGGATAATTGTTTGATCACTTAAATTATTCTGCCGGTGTTGATTAATTTGTTTAGCCGTTAGCTGATACTTTTTAGCTAAACGGTTCATCGTTGCTTTAGAATATCCAGTCGGCTGATCCATCACCTTAACATCAACGTTACTCATAAATTGGACAATTGGTCCATTCACCCGGGCCCCACTGAGTTGATTAAATGGGTACGATTCCACACCCATTCCTTTGACAACCGTTTGAATTGGCGAACCTTGATGATTCCAGAATAGCGCACTGCCATAAACAAGAATCGCTAAGATGATGTAAAATCCTCGCGCTTTTATTGAGTGCTTCGAGAACGGCTTCTTTCTGTTGAGCCGCCAGATAGCTAAACAAGCTACAACAATCACGATCGCTGCGCCCACTAACAGCCATGGATTAACCATTTTCAAAATGCTACCGTATGCCTGATACATAATCATTTCTGAAGGCATAATTGGTTCATTCCGGGCGCAAATTTTAATGCGATTGGCAATGATCCAGATGATATTAACCATCGTGGTAATTCCAATCCCCCACCAAAAACTGTTCGTGATTGACTGGAAAAGCTTGAATATCAACCAAATTAAGAAAGCCGTGAAGATAATAATTGATTGTTTATTGCAGAACGTATAAATCAACGTATTGTATGTGTAATTTACGTTCGGTGTTAACTTCAAACTATTATCCATGGCTAATAGCGAAACAATCGCCAGAAGATAGAAAAAGGCAATCGCTAAATATTGGTGTGCATGCTGTTGCCAATGTTGTAGCAAAAACGTCTTAATATCCGTGAACGTTCTGAAACTAGCGACTGTTTTGTGATAACGGTCGTACCACTTTGTTTTGGAAATTAAATCTAGTAAGCGCAATCCACAGTAACTGATTGGTAACAAAAGGATCGCACAAATCAACATAACACCATACCGGAGGGCCGCATGCGGAAAATGACCGACGATCGATGAAACGAACAAATTCATTAGGACCGGGTATGAAGCAAATGTGATGCTAACCAGCATCGTATCAGCCATGCGAAAATTAAGCTGTTTGGTAAATATGTAACACAGGCCAAGTGCGACAGTAATAGTGAGGACGTTTGAAGGATTAGCGAAACGCGCTGCTGTAGAAAAATCATTGTGGACCGAAACTGAAATTTTGGGCATTACAGCTGTCAAAAGCAGATTAAGAAGAAGTACCCCCCCCTACTGAGATTTTGAGCATCCGTTGATTTAACTGCAGTTTCAGGTTACTCAGTAAAGCACCCACACTTACTACGATCATGGTAAGCACCAGGTTGTAACTATTATCAAATCCCCATAAATTAGCATTAAAAATGGTGCTGGCAAATAAGCCAGCCAATAACAAGGCACCAATTTGGTGGCGACTGAATAATTTCAAATTGGTATAAAACGGAACCAAACATCTCGATAGAATTATCCCCATCACAACCGGAATGACGTTTCTAGAGAAGGGAAACAAACTATTTAATAAGTCTGAGAATTGGAATTGGTTCTTCCATAATAATTGGATCAGAACTTCCAACAGGCCCAGAATAATCACTAAAATCCAGCTGTTAATTAAATTTACTAATGATGGTTTAGCTTTGGCGAACAGCTGACCAAGTTTTAGTAGCATAAACGTCATACCAATGTTTAAGATCACGTGCACGACCTGAATTAGCATCATCTTATTGTTGTTGATGGCATAGTTAGCCAGTGGTAATTGCGGGTTCCACAACCATAAATTCAAAATGGTAAAAATAATCCCCCAGGTAAATAGGATCGAATTTCTCTTTGCTTTCATTGCTTTTCTCCATTAATAAAACCTCCACGCCTAGCCGTTAGATAATCTACCCCTTGTTAATGTGGAGGTGTGATTATTATTTACTTTATCATTAAAGATCTTTCCAGCCAACCTACTTTTTCTTGCTGTAATCTTGCC
>CAMXWI010000155.1 GCA_947252915.1 uncultured Lactobacillus sp. | reverse complement strand
GAAAGCGTTACCATGTTAATATAATTAACAGATGACATACTACTTTCATAAAAGGGGCTTGGTGGACTGTTCTATCCGCTATCAAGGCCCCTTTTATTTTATTGTAAGGAGAAAAAATGAAAGCATTAGTTGTTCCAGATAGTAATTGTCATAGTATTAAAAATTTACAAATTATGAACGTACCTGTGCCCACCGTTACAAACAATCAAGTCTTAGTTAAAGTCCATGCAGTTGGCTTGAATCCTGTTGACTATAAAATTGTTGAAAGCGGAATTGATAGTTGGACATACCCCCACCCGCTCGGCTTGGATGTCGCAGGAGAAATTGTCGCAATTGGCAGTCAAGTTAATGACTGGCAGATTGGCGATCGAGTGTCAGGACACGGCAACCTTTTTAAAGCAGGTTGTTTTGCAGAGTACGTGAGTGTTCCGGAATATCAACTGGCAAAGTTGCCGGAAAACGTTAGTTATGAGCAAGCGGCGGCCCTCCTCTGTGGAGCCTTAACCGCCTATACAGCCATTAACCGCAAACCTAACCTTACTAACGTCCAGACTGTTTTAGTGCATGGTGGTGCCGGAAGCGTTGGAAGCCTAGCAATTCAATTCGCCCAACTACACGGTTTACAGGTTTTAACTACGGTTTCAACAAAGAAAATTCCGTTTGTCCGTCAGCTTAACCCTGACGTAATTATTGATTACCAATCCGAAAATGTTGATCAAAAAATTGCGAATTATACTAACGGCCATGGAGTTGATTTAATTATTGATACAGTTAGCAAAACGGAGGCCGAACGCGATTTGCACCGACTAGCATACAACGGCACATTAGTAACAATTGTAGACGTTCCAGAAATTGATGCAGATCTAATGTTTGATCACGCCTTAAACTTGTCAACGGTTAACCTAGGTGGTGCGCATGGTTCAGATAATCCTTTTCAGCAAGCTGATCTTGGTCATATGAATTCTGAAGTATTAGCGCTTCTTAGTGATGGTAAAATTGATCCACTAATTGAACGCGTCTTGTCGTTTGATGAAATCAAATATGGACTGCAGTTAATTAAGGATCACCGAGTAACTGGAAAATTGGTGGCAACAGTTACTGACTAATTGACTTTTGTTGTTCGCGTTTCCCATAATCAAGTTGTTCGTCATGAAAATCACGAATTGCTTTTCGGTGTTCGGAGAGGATGAATCCACCCCACTTCATCTTGCCCCGATCGTGGTAGTAATATTTAAAAAAGTTTTCCGCCACTTGGAATGTTTCTTGATCATTGTAATAGCGCATTATTGATTAACCTCCTGACTTAATCTCCGTTGCTCTTTACGACTAAAATGATAATAAACAAAGGTAAAGTGGTATTTAGTCCGAATTTCATTCAAAATAATGATTAACTCGTCGAAGGAACAGTTACTCACCTGACCGAGAGGAATTGACCTCGTAAAATGGTGTGGTCGGCGAATATTAAAAAAGAAAGTATAGCCGGTTTTGGGTGCATAGTAATTAACGATGATCCAGTAACGAACCTGCACAATATTGTTTTTAAAATAGCGATCTAGCTGACCAATAATTTTTTGGCCGGCTTTTTTAGTCCAAACTTTGTCCACCACTGTGACCACCTACCAATTTACTTCTCGCGATAAAGGTTGCCCCCTTCTCAAGGCTTGACGCCCGCATAATTGATGTTTTTCCAAACCGATGCCGTAATTCATCCATCGTATTTTCTAACTTAAGGCGTTTCGTAACGTGAGAATGAAAAAGATCCAATTGTTCACCCACGCGGCTGGATAATCTGGTACAGGCGATCCCTAGATGGCGAACGGCAGCATGACCATCCCAATATTTCTCAAATAACCAGATTACCTGCTCATTGATCTGATTAGTTTCGGCTGTCGAAACTGGTAATTTTAATGAATGGGCAAAACCAGTCTGACCATTCTCATCAACCACATTCATTGAATAGCTCACAAATAAGTGAATACCCTGACACTGCTTGTTTTGTGCGCGTAATCTGGCCGCCACTTGCGCCCCAATTTCCTTTAAAACAACTTCAATTTCTGCTCGCTGGTGATAATCACGGGGTAATACTTGAGAATTACCGATACTTTGATGACGAGTTCTGACCTGCTGCATCATTTGAGTTCGATCAATTCCCCATGCCGTGGCATACAATTGGGTTCCCATAATACCGAGCTGTGCCTTTAAATAAAACGGATCAGCGTGGGCTAAATCATCAACGGTATAAATGTTTAAACGATTTAGACGGGCGGCCGTACGATGATTAATTCCCCAAACATCTGTTAAATTCGGGATAGGCCAAATTTTACTAGGAACCGTCTGATTAGTAATCACACCGATAAACTCTCGATTATGCTTAGCATAGCAATCTAAAGCAATTTTTGCTTGGAGGGGATTATTGCCCAATCCGACCGTCAAAACCAATTGTTCTCGTGCTAGTACTTCCTGTTGGATTTGACGAATAACCGCCAGAATATTATTGCCAAAAAGCCGCCAGGAGTGGGTTAAATCCAGTAAGGATTCATCAATGGAATATGGCATTAGGTCCTCATCGGCAACATATTCATTAAAAATGCGATTAACTGCGGCATTTTTCTCAATGTATAAATTCATTCTTGGCGGCACCACGATTAAGTCAGGATCATCTGGCAAATCACGGCGCCGATTAACATTGGTAATATGGTAACGCTGCTTAGCCATGGGGGATGAAGCAAGAACTAAACCACTCCCCGTATTGGCCGCTTCAGACATTACAACCAAAGGTGTGGTTAATGGATCAAGGCCGCGTTCGGTACACTCTACAGTGGCGTAAAAGGACTTATTATCAATAAAAGCAAATACGCCGGCCGGTTCTTCTTCTGTAATCATTTGCTCACCTCACGAACATTTGTTCAAATAGAATTATATTATATTAAACATGCGTTCGTAAAGTGCAAAATAAAAAAGTAACCCAAT
>CAMXWI010000154.1 GCA_947252915.1 uncultured Lactobacillus sp. | reverse complement strand
ACGAGCTCCTCGCAACCGTCTCGTGGGCTCGGAGATGTGTATAAGAGACAGATTTGCGTAGGCTTTATCATCGCCGTCTAGCCAGTAAGGGTTAACGTTGCCCCCTAAGGAGCCATCACTGTTGAATTTAAGGAAGACGTGGGAATATTTATTGCCACTAACGTCTTTGGTAATTTGATTTTTATAGTCACCACTATCGTCATCCTGGTCTTCCTTATTTTTAAAATAAGAATATCGCCAGATGGTGCCATCCAACGTTTCCTTGGTATAGGATTCTCCTAATTTACTGCTGGATAAGGAAAATTGGTGTTGGTTGCTAAAGTTGAGAATCAGGATCCCAACGGTTAATACTTGAATCAGAATAATGGCAATGAGTTTGATTTTAAATGGTTGATGAATTCGCCGGGCGAAGATAATCAATAGCCACAGTAGGCTAGCAAAAACAAAAAAAGATCCAAAACCGTAAGTACAGGATAAATCATCCGAAATCACACTACCGGATGTATTCTGATAATCCGTGCCAGTATAAGATTGGCGCAGGATACTTTGGTAATCAATGGTGGACCTGGTGACAAAATATAGTGAACAACCTAAAATGACGGCAAGAAT
The DNA here is from genome assembly GCA_947252915.1 of uncultured Lactobacillus sp. Lineage (GTDB taxonomy): Bacteria > Bacillota > Bacilli > Lactobacillales > Lactobacillaceae > Limosilactobacillus. The sequence goes on along the minus strand of CAMXWI010000154.1, from coordinate 2,365 downwards.
AATGACTCCTAAGTACCAAGTCCAGCGTGGTCGGGAATTATGGGGACGTCTGATTTTGGTTAAATCATAACCACATTTGGGGCAAAATTTGGCACCTTTACTGTATTCAGTGCCACATTGCGGACATTTTCTATTCTTCATTATTAGAAACTCCGTTGATTAAAATTCCAACTGCGTAAATAAAGGTTCCAATCCATGGCAACAGCTTCATGAATTGGTACATATTTGAGTAATCACTGACTGATGCATCACCATTAATAATTGAGGCAACAACACTCATGCTGGCGTTAGCAACATTAGCGTAGATGTATGAACAAATCCCCGCGAACGCCAAGAGAACGATTGCCCCTAATACTTTTAGGACGTGACCACGTGGGCTGTGTTTAAAACCATTGACGATTCCACCAATAAACATCACCACCCCAAGTAGTCCGAGTGAAATTCCCCAGAAGAATAGGTAACCACTTGAATCGAGAGCACCACTTTTGATAACAGAAGTTGCTTGTGATGCGATACTCGTCGCTGTTGGGCGATTAGAGAAGTACATAATGCCACCGACAATGGCTAAGATTAGGCCGAAAATAAATTCAATTCCGGTGGTGAAGTGGTGATTGACCGGAGTAGAATTAAGCATTTTCTTTTCCTGTCGTGAAAGATGGGTTGCCTGTTGAGTTTGGGCCTGATAATTATTTACATCTTTTAGGTCAACCTGATTTTTAGCGATTAAGGCTTTACCGAGTGAAGCCATTTTACGTTTGAGATTATCAAGGTCGTTGTTATTGAGCCAATCATGGAACTTATTTTCCCAAGGATAAGTTTCTTCATTCGAGAGGAGTGGGTATAAGTACGTCAATAGCAAAAAGATGGTTAATGACCACCAACGAAGGGTTGGCAACAACACAGCCCAAGCAAAGAAAAAGAGCATGGTGATGGAATTATTGTTCATGAATTTGAACACTTGTTGCCAATGTTTCTTGGAGAAAGCTAATCGATGAAAGACATTAATTCGGTTATTTTGCTGTTGATCTTTCAATTTAGCTTGCAACTTGGCAATTTCTGCTTCGAGCTGCTGACGATCATCGGTATGTTCAGCAGTTGATTGATCTTCAGTAGCAGTACGATGTTTAGGTGCTGACTCATGATGAGGAGCTTGCTTTTCGGCATTTCGATTGGGTTGAGGTACCTGCTTAACCGGCTGTTCAGCTTGTGGTTGAACCCGCTTGCCACATTGTTCGCAGAAAACTTGGTTGGGCTTGAGTTTAGCGCCACAGTATTTACAAAATTTCATAATCTTCTCCTATTGCTGTAAGTGAATGTGTTGAGCTTTGTCTTTGATTTGGTCAACGGCTCCATGGTCGTTGACGTAGTTAATGATGTCATGGAGGTTGGCAGTGGCAAGGGGGTCTTTATCTTTTTGCAAGTTAGTGGTCTTAACATCATAAAAGGCGACTTCACCGTCTGAACCAACAGTGTATTGGGCAATTGATCCGCCATTCATATTGCTTGGTCGAAGGCCCCACGAATTACCACGTCCCTTAACATTAAGATGATCTGCGTTATCAAATTGATCAATGTCAAGGTCATCGCCATATGATGAGAAAAGGCCATGCCAGCATCCTTTATCGACGACATGATCACCATAGTACGCAATTGCCGCCGCCGTTTGCATTGGGGTAATGGAGTCATAATCCAACTTATCGCCAGAATCATTACTGGAAGATGCCGATGAATTAGTCTTCGAGCTAGTTTTTGCAACTGAGCTAGAACTGGTTTGACTTCTTTTCACAGAGGACTTATTAAACATCTTGCCCGCAAAATAAGCACCGACAAAGATAATGAGTACACCAATTACTAACAAGAACCATTTGAGTTTTTTCATTGTTATTTCGTTTCTTTCATAAAAAAAGCCCCGACAAAATGCCGGGGACTTCACCTAGTTTTAAAAATCCCAATCATAACCGAAAATGAACGTTTTCATATTACACTAATTAGCGAAAATAAATTGCATTAAAGTGCCATCTCGTTCATTAAACGAAAAAATTTAACCATATAAAAAATCATTACCAACGGATGCCAGTAATGATTAGTCAATTATGATTCGGCCTCACCAATAGAAATATAGTCAGTGAAATCAGGGCCATGGACGATTAGAGCTTGGTGCTTTCGATCAGTAGTTACATTGTACCAATGGCGTGATTGCCAGGTGTATTGGATCTTAATACTATGAGTGGTGTTTAGATTCTTCGGAATTGTTGCCAGATTTATCTTCCGGGCAGCGGTTGGCGACATTTTAATTTGGAGCCGACTTGTCGGTATTGCCTGGTATTTAGCTTTAACTTGCCGAACACTGACGTGATTGAGCTGG
>CAMXWI010000153.1 GCA_947252915.1 uncultured Lactobacillus sp. | reverse complement strand
TATCCATACTTGTTGCTTCCTTTAAATTTCATCAAATTATATCTTACAATTTTAACTTAGTTGACCTCCCTTGTAAAAGAACCGGCAATTTTCTTAAGTTGGCGATAAACCATCCAACAGCAATAGCCACCAGCTAGTCCCCACGCAACTGGGTTGATGAAACAAACGGCAATAAAACTATTGAGGATGATTGCAACTAGACTAACTATCGAGCGACCAATTAATTCACCAATTCCTGACCAGATCGCTAGGAAACTAAATCCCAATCCCTGAAGAGTATAACGGTAAATCATTAATGTACCGTGTAAGAAAAGGGTTAAGCTCATCAAACGTAAGTAGAGACTCGATAAACGAATTAATTCGGGGTGGTGTCCAATCACTAATTCTGACAGTGGGTCTGCAAAGAGCATAATAATGATTAAGCAGATGCCATAGTAAATAATTTGGATCTTCATCCCATCCTTAATCCCTTGGCGGATGCGCGCCATACTGTGCGCCCCAAAGTTTTGTCCGATAAAGGTCGACATCCCCATCCCAACACTTTCAATCGGGAGGGTAACCATTTGTCGAATTTTTTCACCCGCGGTTTGAGATACAACATAGACGGTTCCTAAACTATTAATAGCAAATTGCATGATGATGGCACCAATTGCGGAAATAGAATATTCGATGCCCATTGGAAAGGCAATGTAAGCAAGTCGATAGGTGTGATGCGCAGAAAATTGCAGCTGAGGATGCCGAAAATTAATGATTGTTGAAGTTTTTACTAACCAAATAATGTTCATTAAAGCACTAACCGCTTGGGCAATGATTGTGGCGACTGCAGCCCCAATTACTCCCCAGTGAAATCCGCCAATTAAAACAATATCAATAATGATATTTAATAAACTGGCAAGGACTAATGTGTAAAAGGGGGTCCTGGAATCACCTAGTGAGCGAAGAACACTCGCAGAAAAGTTGTATAGGACGGTCACCCAAATGAAAATGAATTGGGGACGAATGAAAATGACGGCATCATGCAGTAATGGCTGCGGTGTGCGCATCGCAATTAGTAGTGGTTCTGTGTAGTAAGTCATTAAAACACAAAAGAAAATACTAATGGCGATGCTTAAGTAGAGACCATTCCAGAAGAAACGTTGGACGTCACGGTTACTGCTCGCCCCAACGCTTTGCGAGATGGGAATTCCTAATCCGACACAGGAGCTTTGCATAAAACCAATAATTAGAAAATTTAATGAATAGGTGGCACCAACTGAACCAAGTGCGTTAGCACTAATGAAATGACCAACGATGATGGAATCAACAAGGCTATACAGTTGCTGAAACAGTGTTCCAAAAATCAAAGGAGTTGAAAACTGTAAAATTCGTTGAATGGGTTTACCGGTTGTGAGGTCTAAACGATTATTTTCCATTATTAGGTCCTTTCAAAAAACGGCTGGGCATTAATATCCCAGCCGTTAATAATTTCATTACCAAGTAGGTAACTTGAAACCTTACTTAGCTGCTTCACTTGTGCTTTCAGCATTTGCAGAGTGCCGTTCAGCAAGGATCTTACCATTTTCATGAACTTTATCCCGAGTAAGTGGGTAAACGAAGAATAGCAGAAGAATTGCGAGTAAAGCACAAACAACAGGAACTAAGGTTGCAACATTGTACAATCCATTGATGGTCCGCATCGTTTGATCGGCACCACCAGAAGTGGAAGACTTGTAGCCGATGTAGCTTAAGATAAATCCACCGAAACCACCACCGATGGCTTGGGCAACTTTACGAGCAAATGAGTTCACACCATAAACGATCCCGTCTTCACGGTCACCAGTCCGCACTTCGATGTTATCAATAACATCGGTAATGAAGGCCCAAACTTGTAGGTTGAAGACCGCAAAACCAAGTGAACCAACAAAGATGAAGGCTAAGTAAACGTAAGCATTATGAGTCCGAATGATAAACAGTGCTAAGTAAACAAAGAAACTAACAATCAAACCAACAATTGAAGAGTTCCGCCGACCAAACCGGGTCGCAATGTAGTGACTGAATGGTGACAGTAAGATAACCGTTGCGGTGTTAACAACTAGGGCTAATCCCATGACTGCAGTGTTCTTGAAGTAGTCGTTGTAAACATAGGTAATCATGGTTCCGGCTAAGTTTTGGTTAACAACTAGCACAAGGTCCGTCAAAACTAAACCAAGTAATGCCCGGTCTTCTAACATGGACTTCATAATCCGTGAAAGAGCAAGCTTTTCGGTCTTGTGAGTTTGAACACGTTCAGTGGTCATATGAATCGTTAATTCATAGCAAACCCAACCAAGGATGGCACATACAATGACCGCTTGGAAGAACCGAATTCCGGAAATCCGCTTTGTAGCGCCAATGTAAATGAACAGTGGGATGACGTAAGAAGTAATTGAACCACCTAAGGCAGAACCAATTGAACGCCAAGTGGAAAGTGACGTCTTGTCGTCAGGGTTGTTACTGATAGCTGAAGCAAGGGAACCGTAAGGAATGTTAACTGTTGAGTAAAGAACACCCCATGCGATGTATGTAACCCAAACCCAGGCCATCTTACCAACCATGGACCAGTCTTTAACCACTGGTACAAAGAGTAGTACTAAGGCGATCAGCAATGGGTATTGCATCCGTTGCATCCATGGAATAAACCGACCACGTTTATGAAGCTTACTATTATCAACTAACCGTCCAACTACGACATCGGAGATCGCATCAACGATTCGTGCGAGTAGGAAGACAATCGCGGTTTGTGATCCAGTTAAACCATAAACGTTGGTATAGAAGATCATTAAGAATGAGTTAACAACGTTAAATGAGAAGTTGTTACCGATATCACCGAACATATACCCGATCTTATCGCGCCAATCGAAAGGATGGGCTTTGATGGTAACGGTACGTTGACCATTATTATCCATAATTAAATTGAACCTCCAAAAAAGAAACAAGAGAAATAGAACATCAAGGTTTTATAG
>CAMXWI010000152.1 GCA_947252915.1 uncultured Lactobacillus sp. | reverse complement strand
ACTCTGTACCTGGCACATAAATATGGAACACCATTACTGGTTTATGATGTTGCCCAGATCCGTAACCAAATGCAACGGTTTCGAGATGTTTTTAACCAGGAAGCGGTCCAGTATGAAGTGAGTTACGCTAGTAAGGCCTTTTCTTCCGTGGCCATCTATCAAGTGATGAAGCAGGAACATGCGCATATTGATGTTGTTTCTGGTGGTGAATTGGCAACTGCTATTAAAGCAAATTTCCCTCTTGCTAAGGTCAGTTTCCATGGTAATAACAAATCTCGGGATGAATTAGCAATGGCCCTTGATCATGGAGTTGGCACGATTGTCGTTGATAATTTCCATGAAATTGAATTGTTAAAGGAATTATTAGCTGATCGGACCCAGACAGTGGATGTGCAATTACGAATTACTCCAGGAATTGCTGCACACACCAATTCGTATATCGCAACGGGACAAGTTGACAGTAAATTTGGTTTTGATGTTGAATCTGGACAGGCAGACAAAGCACTCCAGCAATTATTAGCCATTTCACAGGTCCATGTGACTGGTCTTCATGCTCATATTGGATCACAAATTTTTGATGTGCAGGGCTTTGAAGGAGTTGCAAGAAAATTAGTTGAGATTGCGGCTGATTGGCACCAAAAGTATGATTTTACCGCAGAAGTCCTGAATGTTGGTGGTGGGTTTGGTATTAAGTACTCTAGTGAAGATCATCCCATCAATCCAGAAGACTTTGTCCGCGCCATTGTTCAGGTGGTCAAAAAATCTATTCATGAACAAAAGCTTGTAATGCCGGCGATTTGGATTGAACCAGGACGTTCAATAGTTGGACCAGCCGGTTATACGTTATATACTATAGGTTCAAGGAAAAATATTCCTGGTTTGCTTTCGTACGTCAGTGTTGATGGAGGAATGGGTGATAACATTCGGCCAGCCTTGTATAATGCTAAGTATGAAAGTGTCTTGGCTCGGGATCCGCAAGCGCCGACTGTTGAGACGGTCAAAATTGCTGGTAAATATTGTGAATCCGGTGATATTTTGAGTGAACAACAGGATTTACCTGCTACACAGCCAGGAGATATTTTGGTTATGCTTGATACGGGAGCGTATGATTACGCAATGGCTTCCAATTATAATCGGAACCCCCGGCCAGCAGTTGTTTTTGTTGAAAATGGTCATGATCAACTTGTAATTAAGCGTGAAACTTATGATGATCTAACTAAGCTTGATCTTGATTATCAATTAAATGATTAAGGAAGAGGTAATAACATGGCAAAATTAGACGCACAAAGCATCATTAACTATATTGGCAATGCCCCCAAAAAGACGCCAGTAAAGGTTTACTTACGTGGTGATAATTTATCACAGTTAAACTTTCCAAAGGGAGTAGATCCTTACGTAGAAGAACATACCGCAACGGTATTTGGTGATTGGGAAGTTCTTAAGCCATTCTTAGATGAACATCAAGCTGACTTTACTGGAATGCACGTGGAAAATGACGCACGGAATTCAGCCGTACCATTGTTGGACCTTAAGAATGTAAATGCCCGGATTGAACCTGGTGCGACTATTCGTGATCAAGTAGTAATTGGTGATAATGCAGTTGTCATGATGGGAGCAACCATTAACATTGGAGCTGACATTGGCGAGGGCACAATGATTGATATGGGAACGATTCTCGGTGGTCGGGCCATTGTTGGCAAGCATTGTCATATTGGAGCCGGAACCGTTTTAGCGGGCGTGATTGAACCTGCTTCAGCAGAACCAGTTCGGGTTGATGATAACGTATTAATCGGCGCTAATGCCGTTGTACTTGAAGGTGTTCACATTGGTGAAGGAGCAGTGGTTGCAGCTGGAGCAGTGGTTACTCACGATGTAGAGCCTCATACTGTTGTAGCCGGCGTCCCTGCAAAGTTTGTGAAGAAGGTTGATGCACAAACGGATAGTAAGACGGGTCTCGAGGACGATTTAAGAAAGCTTTAATCATGACACAATTAAATGAAGATCAATTAATTAAAATTCGTCGCCATTTACACCAAATTCCAGAACTAGCGCTTCAAGAAACGGAAACGCACGCCTATCTAATGCAGATCATTAGTGAAATGAATCAGCAATATTTAGAAGTTCGTGAATTTGATGAATTACCGACCGCCATCATGGTACTCGTCCATGGAAAGAATCCACGTCGGACGATTGGTTACCGAACGGACATTGACGCTCTTCCCGTCACTGAACAAACCGGACTCCCATACCAATCAACTCATCCGGGAGTAATGCATGCCTGTGGACATGACATCCATATGACAGTTGCTCTTGGCGGCCTAAGCTACTTTAGTGAGCATCAACCAGTGGATAATCTCCTGTTCTTTTTCCAACCTGCTGAAGAAAGTGAAGCGGGTGGTAAGCGAGCCTATGAATTAGGATTGTTTGAAGGCAAATGGTGTCCAGATGAGTTTTATGGACTGCATGATAATCCAGAGCTCCCTGCTGGTGCGATTGGTTGTCGGATGGGGACGTTGTTTGCTGGAACCACCGAAGTTAACATTGATATTGAAGGAAAGGGTGGCCATGCCGCTTTCCCACAGGATGCCAAGGATGCAGTTGTTGCTGCAGCTAATCTAATTGTTCAAGTGCAAACCATTATTTCACGAAGCATTGATCCGATTGATAGCGGAGTGATTACACTGGGGAAGATTGAAGCGGGGACCATTCGAAATGTAATTGCTGGCCATGCCCGAATTGAGGGAACCATTCGTGGATTAACCCAGGACATGATCCTTTTAATTGATCGACGATTACAAGAAGTTTGTAACGGTATTCAAGCCAGCTTTGGTGTAAAGGTAAAGCTGGGCTTGAATCAAGGTGGCTATTGGCCAGTTGAAAACAACCCTGAATTAACAAAACGCTTTATTAAGTATATGCATGATACGCCAACGGTTAACTTTATTGAAACGAAGCCGGCCATGACGGGAGAGGATTTTGGCTACTTATTAGCGAAGTTTCCCGGAACGATGTTTT
>CAMXWI010000151.1 GCA_947252915.1 uncultured Lactobacillus sp. | reverse complement strand
CCTGAACAGATGGTGAATCGCGTTTTAAAATTACCGGAACGGACGAAGTTACAAATTCTTTCCCCAATCGTACGTGATAAGAAAGGAACTCAAAAGAAAGTTCTAGATAAAATTAAACGGGAAGGGTTTGTTCGTGTTCAGGTTGATGGCGAAACTTATGATGTTGAAGAAGTTCCAGAGCTGGATAAAAATAAGCAGCATACGGTTAATGTTGTGGTTGACCGTATTATTGTTAAGGATGGTGTTCGTTCTCGGCTATTTGATTCCTTCGAGTCTGCATTACGCTTGAGCGATGGTTACGCAATTGCGGATGTGATTGGTGGGGAGTCAATCCCATTTTCTGAACAATATGCTTGCCCAATTTGTGGTTTTACGGTTGGTGAACTAGAACCGCGGCTCTTTTCTTTTAATGCACCAATTGGCGCCTGCCCAGTCTGTGAAGGATTAGGATCTAAATTGGAAGTTGACTTGGACTTAGTAGTGCCTGATCGTACTAAAACCTTACGTGAAGGGGCATTAGTTCCGTGGAATCCGATTTCTTCGCAATATTATCCATCAATGCTTGAACAATTCTGTACATCAGAGGGTATTGATATGGATAAGCCATTTAACAAGTTGACGAAGCGTCAGCGCGACAAAGTTTTATATGGAAATGGGGATAAAACATTTCATTTTCACTACGAAAATGATTTTGGTGGTGTCCGAGACGTTGATGTGCCATTTGAAGGAGTGATTAATAATGTTGCCCGGCGCTATAAGGAAACGAACTCTGATTTTACCCGTGAACAAATGCGGAAGTATATGGCAGAACTGCCGTGTCCAGCGTGCCATGGCTACCGTCTGAATGAACGGGCGTTAGCAGTTAAGATTGATGATCGGAACATTGGTGAGGTTTCTGATCTCCCAATTAGTAAGTCTTTGCCATTTTTCCAACAACTAAAATTAGATGACCAAAAGTCGGCAATTGCTAAACCGATTTTAAAAGAAATCATTGATCGGTTAACGTTTATGCAAAATGTCGGGGTTGAGTACTTAACGTTAAGCCGGGCGGCGCGCACCCTTTCTGGTGGGGAAGCACAGCGAATTCGGTTAGCAACTCAAATTGGCTCTAACCTTTCAGGTGTTATGTATGTTCTTGATGAACCATCAATCGGGCTTCATCAGCGCGATAATGACCGGTTGATTAATTCACTCAAAAAGATGCGGGATTTGGGGAATACACTAATTGTTGTCGAACACGATGAAGATACGATGCGGGCTGCGGACTACATTGTCGATATTGGGCCAGGTGCTGGTGAAAATGGTGGTCAGGTCATGGCAGCTGGAACTCCCAAGCAGGTAATGCGGAGTCGCAAATCCTTAACTGGGCAGTATTTATCGGGTAAAAAGATGATTTCGGTACCAGAAGAACGTCGGTCAGGAAATGGCAAGGCCATTACGGTGAAGGGAGCTGCTGAAAATAACCTGAAAGATATCGATGTTCGTTTCCCACTTGGTAAGTTTATTTGTGTTACGGGGGTTTCTGGTTCTGGGAAATCAACCCTTGTTAATCAAATTCTTAAACGGATTTTGGCACAAAAACTGAATCATAACTCTGCCAAACCAGGTCGTTACCGTTCTATCAGTGGAGTTAATAATATCGAGAAGATCATCGATATTGATCAATCACCAATTGGACGGACACCACGGAGTAATCCGGCAACGTATACTGGGGTTTTCGATGATATTCGGGCGCTATTCGCCCAGACGAATGAAGCCAAGATGCGTGGTTACACAAAGGGTCGGTTCTCATTTAATGTTAAAGGCGGTCGATGTGAAGCTTGCCACGGTGATGGAATTTTAAAGATTGAGATGAATTTCTTACCAGATGTTTATGTTCCGTGTGAGGTTTGCCATGGGACCCGTTATAATTCAGAGACTTTGGAAGTTGAGTATAAGGGGAAGAATATTGCCCAGGTCTTAAATATGACCGTGAATGAAGCACTTGATTTCTTCAGCGCCATCCCGAAAATTCGTCGGAAGTTGCAAACCATTCAAGACGTTGGCTTGGGTTATGTTCACCTGGGCCAGCCGGCAACAACTTTATCTGGTGGGGAAGCTCAACGGATGAAACTGGCGAGTGAATTACACCGGCAGTCTAACGGTAATAGTTTCTACATCTTGGATGAACCAACGACGGGACTCCATATGGATGATATCAAGCGATTGTTAGCTGTTTTACAACGGTTGGTTGACGCCGGAAATACAGTTCTAGTGATTGAACACGATCTGGATGTAGTTAAATCGGCTGATTGGCTGATTGACTTAGGCCCTGAAGGGGGCGACGCTGGTGGTTATGTCGTAGCGACTGGAACTCCAGAAGAAGTAGCTAATGTGAAAGAGAGTTATACTGGTCAATATTTGAAACCGATGTTAAAACGTGACCGTGAATGGGCTGCAAAACGACAACAAAAATAATAATAAAAAAGTCTAGGATAAGGGAATCATCCTAGACTTTTTTACTGGGTTACAGAAATGACACGCCCGGTATGTTACAATAGAAAGTGATTTTATTAAAGGAGGCATTTCAATGTCCCAAAAGTTAGAAGCCGTGATTATTACCGGAATGAGCGGTGCGGGGAAAACGGTAGCGGTTCAACTCTTTGAAGATTTGCGCTACTTTGTAATTGATAATATGATCCCGACATTAGCTGAGAAATTTGTTGATGTTATTAAGCAATCTGCTGATTTTCCAAAAATGGCGATGGTGATGGATACTCGGGCAAAGGGCTTTTATGATCAGGTATTACCGGTCATTCAGCAGCTTCGTCAACGTCATGATATAAGTGTGAAGGTTTTGTTTTTAGATGCGGGGAATGCAGAACTAGTCGCACGGTATAAGGAAACTCGTCGGGCGCACCCGTTAGCTAAACAGGACGGCGTGTTAGCCGGAATTGAACGAGAACGAAAGCTGCTCGGTGAATTAGCATCACAATCAGATGTTAAAATTGATACTACTAATTTAACGCCGCGGAACTTACGAACT
>CAMXWI010000150.1 GCA_947252915.1 uncultured Lactobacillus sp. | reverse complement strand
TATGTAGCGCAGATTAAGGAACGGCCGAATGAATGGCTGAATTTCCAAGTCTTCCAAAATGATGGGACGTTTAATAACTACGTCAATTCGGATGGCTTTAAAACCGTTCAAAAGAAACTTGCGCCAATGCTAGAAAACCGCCAGCTTGAACAGTTGGATGGACAAGTATTGATGAATAAGGGACATTATTAAAGAAGAGAGTTGGCATTGTGCCAGCTCTTTTTTAGTAGTGCAAAATTTGTCTAAAAAATTAGAATAATTCTACATAATTGGGAGTATAATGAAAGCGATATCGTAAGAGATGTTTTATTGGGAGGCAAAGTAATGGTATCAAAAAATAATCGTTTGCAACATGACCAGTGGATGGCCAAACAACGTCCCCATTATGGTTTGAGAAAACTATCATTTGGGGTTGCTTCAGTGTTATTAGGGACAACGCTTTATTTTGGGACCAACGATGTAGCTGTAAAGGCCGCAACTACTGACGCAAATAATGCGGATTCTGTTAATCAAGTTCAAAACACAGGATCAGCAATTCAGCAGCCAAATAATAATGTCGCGGTTCTGAACCATAATCAGTCAACGGCAGATCAAAATATCAATAGGGGGGGTAAACAACCAGTAAATGTAACAACGCCCGTCGCTGTAACACCTCATGCTGACAGTAATAAAACTCAGCAGGATTGGTCGCTAACGGCTGATCATGACACAATTTCATTATCACAACCTTCAATTAGCTTAACGTGGCAAGTTTCCAATTTTAAAAATGGTGATGTCTGGTCACTAAACATTCCAGATGGTGATTTGTATCACAAAAATGGAATAAGTGTAGATCCATTACCAGCTGGAATTGGGACTACGACGACAACGCAGAATAGTGATGGTTCATTCACGGTTACGATACTTTTACCAGTAACGCGCCAGCAAGTGGAATGTCACAAGGAATTACGATTTCCCGGGAGATTAATTCCCATGTGATTGAAAATGGCCGATTCACTAAGACCATTACTGTAATGCAAAATGGTCAGCAGGTTGGTGAGCATACAATTTATGAAGATATCAACCCAACCTTTACGATGACGGCGCCAACCCGGGTCAGTCCGTTACCGTCTGAGCAAAAACAAATTCTAGTTAATCAAGATTATGAGTATGAAAGTCACATTAGCTCTAACCTGCCATATAGGGATCGAATTAGTAACTATGGGAAGGTTGATTTGACCTTAAATGTCCCAAAGAATTTTAAAATTGATGAATCAGCAACGCTGGATAAATATCAAGTCGCAGGCCAATCAACATCATACACGAGCGTGACTCAGGAAGCCGCTGGATCACCAGTTATTTTTAAGGGCTTGAGTCTGAATGATGATTTTTATATTGTTGGACGGGACGATTTGTCATGGCTTCACCAACTGAAGATGAAACTATAACAGCTGCTCCATCAACAGCCACCTGGAATTTGAATGGCGGCAAGCAAATCCAAGTTGCGGTTCCGGCCTGGGGAGATACGATTTTAGGGAATGAAACCCAATTGCCGGATGGTAATATTTTTAAAGGCAATGTAATTAATGCTTACCCAACTAAGCAAGGAGCGGACTATCAGTATCAAGATACGGTACCGTTAAATTCACCGGTTGACGTTGGTACCGGATCTTTTGAAGGCGAACATTATATTAACCAAATTAGTATTAGTAACCCTTCGGCATATAGTTTTAAGAATATTCACTATACTGCTAGTTTCTCGGATGGTTATTCTGTGGATAAGCTTTCATTTAACAATGATCCGAGCTGGCCAGTTGAAATCAGTGGGCATAAGCTTACGCTATCCGGTTACATTTATGTCACCTATCAGGACGGCACATCTGAAGTTGTCGAAGAGGATACTAGTGGTAACTTTCAGATTAATGCAGCAAAAAATCTGGCAAAAGTTGAATGGATTGATGAATTAGAAACCGGTAAATCGATGCTGCTCGAAGTATCAGGAAAGGTAGCAAAGACCCTTCAAAATGGGCAGTCTGTGCAGGTTGGCGATAAGCTGACGGCAACCATTAATATTGCAACGGATCCCGCTCATCCAGAATTTACCGAAACGTCACCAATTGGCTGGTCAAAGACCCAAACGGTAGTTCAACGGGTAACCACACCGTGGTCATTTAGTATTAGTAATGACCAATGGCAGAAGACAGCGGGTACTAAGAACGCGGGGATGATCGAAGTCAAAATTCCTCAGGACATTGATCACACCGATTTAGTTAATCCTCATATTTATTATGTTTTGCCAACAACGGTGGTTGGTAATCAGGCTAATTATGAGAACCAATACTACATTGGTAATAATATTGTTAAATTTAAAGTTAATGTTTACCGGGCAAATGGCCGGACAATTGTTGAGTATGATGGAACTGGCTTGACGATTCCTGGCTACAGTTGGTTACAAAGTTACTTTACTCACTATGACCTTAAAAATAATCTGCCAAATATGTCATCTGACGGTTATGCCTTCATTAGTGCAGACAATTTAGCGGTAAAGAGTACGAGTGATAATCCATTGGCAACAAGTGATCAATTGGCAATGTTGAAGGGTGCCCAAGCTGATCACACCTTCTTAATTGGTAAGTTTAACGTTGCTGTACAATCTGCAAATGGTTTGGCAATTGTTGAAAATGCTCAGGGGAACACTGATATTAACCTAGTAAGTGCTGGTCATTCTGATGATAAGGGTAGTACCCAGATGACGTTCAGTACGGGCGTTATTTATAATCCGAAGGAAGATGGCACTTTACATAACGTTGTAGTGGTCGCCAACTTGCCAAAGACGATTAGTAAAACGGCCTTTAATTTTAATTTGAATGCCAACGGGGTTAAGGTAGTCTATACTGCTACTGGTGAAGCATTACCAGCTGGAAGTTATCAAATTCTCTATTCAACGAAGGCTGGAAATGATACCACTACTAAGACTGATTTGAGTTCGTATGTGACTGCCGATCAAGTTAGTGATTGGTCACAAATTCGGTCAGTGGCCTTGAAGATTAATCAATTAACTAAGGACAATGGGGC
>CAMXWI010000149.1 GCA_947252915.1 uncultured Lactobacillus sp. | reverse complement strand
GCTTGATGGTGCACTGAATCGTCGTGAATTAATTAAGGTTAATATTTTACAAAATGCTGATGTTACAACTGATGAGGTTCGTGATTATATCGAAGGCCACAGTGACATTGACGTTGTTCAGGTTATTGGGCGCGTTCTAGTCCTATTTAAGGAATCTGACCAACCAGAATTTCGCAATGTTTCGTTAAGAGTGAAGAAGATTTAAGGGGCGATAGTTTTGCGAGCGGCGGTTCAAACGGTACCAAAGGTTAAGTATCAACGCGTAGGTTTTAGGCGACGCAAACGAATTGGACTCTATGGTGGCACGTTTAATCCCGTGCATAATGCGCACCTTTTAGTTGCGGACCAAGTGGGGAAAGCTTTGGCATTAGATAAAGTGTTGATGATGCCGGATATGATTCCACCACATGTTGATAAAAAGGATGCTATTGCGGCAAAGTTGCGCGTCAAGATGCTTCAATTAGCCATTCAAGAGAACCCTTTTTTGGGGATTGAATTAGCTGAAATTCAACGTTGCGGTGTGAGTTACACTTACGATACCATTTGTGAATTAAAGCAACAGCATCCAGAAGTGGATTACTACTTTATTATTGGCGGAGATATGGTTGACTATTTACCAAAGTGGTACCGGATTCGGGATCTATTAAAGATAGTAAATTTTGTCGGTGTTCGTCGGACTGGAGCAGCAAACAAGAGCGATTATCCGGTCATTTGGGTGGATGTGCCTGAAGTTGATTTTTCGTCAAGTGATATTCGACAACGAATTCATGATGGTCGTTCGATTAAATATATGGTGCCAGAAAAAGTTGAGCAGTATATTAAGGAGCATCAGTTATACATTGACTAAGCAAATTACATATCAAGAAAATTTATTACCATTAACTAGGGAAGAGTTGGTTGAACGTTTACAACAGGCACTTTCAAAAGGGCGTTTTGAACATGTTTGTCGGGTTGAACAAACAGCGATTGAGCTGGCCCGGTTATACAATGTTGATGTCGAAAGGGCAAGTATTGCTGGGCTCTGTCATGACTATGCAAAAGAAAGCCCAGATGAGGACTTTGTTAAGTTGATCCATCAACGTAAAATGTCCCCGGAATTACTTCAGTATGGTAACGCGATTTGGCATGGCGTCGTTGGTGCTGAATTGGTTAAGGATGAGCTTGGTGTTCATGATGAAGATATCCTTAACGCAATCCGTCAACACACCACTGGTGGTCAGTATATGACCAAGTTAGCCCAGATTATTTATATGGCTGATTATATTGAACCGGGCCGTGATTTCCCGGGGGTCGAAGAAGCGCGACGAATAACGAAAAAAGATTTGGGGGCCGGGGTGGCCTATCAAACCAAGCATACGTTAAACTACTTGATTGCCGCAGGACAGCCTGTTTACCCCAAAACGATTGATACGTATAATTCTTGGGTACCAAAATATAGAAAGGAAATTAATTAATGAATAGTAAGGAATTATTGGAAAAAGTTGTGAAAGCCGCTGACGGTCGGCGTGCTGAAGATATTGTGGCACTCCAAGTGGACCAGATTAGCCCAATGGCCGATTACTTTGTTATTATGACTGGTGGCTCTGATCGTCAGGTACAGGCCATTGTTAATGCAATTGTTGAGATGGCACATAGCAACAAGTTGGAAATTGGTAGTGTGGAGGGAAAACATGCTGCTCAATGGGTTCTAGTGGATTTAGGAGATGTTGTTGTTCACGTTTTCCGCGAAGAAACTCGCCATTTCTATAATCTAGAAAAACTTTGGTCTGACGCACCATTGGTGAACGTTAGTGAATGGGTAAATGACTAAATGATTTACGGATCCTTTGCTCAATACTATGATGAGTTGTTTGATGAACAATTATATTCAAAATGGGCCCAATACGTTCAAGAAAATACTTCAACGGGAGGGCAGTTACTTGATTTGGCCGGTGGCGCTGGTCGGTTGGGTGTTTTGTTAGCCCAAGCAGGTTATCAAGTTACAGATGCTGATTTGTCCGATGAAATGCTTGCTCTTGCTTCTAACCATGCACAAGCGGCGAATATTAAACTACAACTAGTGCAGGCTAATATGCTGGATTTGACAGCGCTAGGATCATTTAACACCATTACTTGTTTTGCGGACTCGCTATGTTATCTGCGTGATTTAACGGAAGTACAGCAAGTTTTTCAACAAGTTCAGCAACATTTAGTTGATGGTGGGACCTTTTTATTTGATATGATTACACCATATCAAACGGATGTCGTGTATCCGGGCTTTATGTATAACTATCAATCTGAAGACCAGCAGCGCTATTTTTTATGGTCAAGTTATCAAAATGATGATGTTGAGCATGGTGTGATTCATGAATTATCATTTTTCAATCGGCTGAGTAATGGTAATTACCAGCGACTCGCTGAAACCCACTTTGAACGTTCGTATCCACGTCAACTAGTTGTAAAGGCACTTCAACAAACGGGCTTTAAGAGCATTGAAGTATCCAGTGACTTTGGCCATGGAAAGCTCAATGCACAAACAACTCGCTGGTTTTTCAAGTGTCAGAAGGGTGAATAAGATGAAAGCAGTTGGGTTAGTTGTTGAATACAATCCTTTTCACAACGGACATTGTTATCACCTGCAAAAAGCGCATGAATTGACTGGTGCGGATGTTGTAATAGCGGTAATGAGTGGTAATTTTACCCAGCGTGGCGAACCAACCATTGTTGATAAATGGCAACGAGCTGAAGCAGCATTGGTCAATGGGGTCGATTTAGTGGTTGAATTGCCCCTAGTCAATGCAGTCGAACCTGCCGATCGTTTTGCAGCAGGAGCCCTCCGCCTTTTGGCTGATCTCCAAGTTGACTCAGTTGTGTTTGGGGCCGAACATCCGCAATGGGATTTTGAACGGATGGTAGCGATGGAGGACCACTTTTCTACCGAACAATTTAAACAGTTTGACCAAACTTACGCAACGCAATTCAACAGTCAGTTACATGAACAGTTAGGAATTTCATTAATTGAGCCGAATGATATTTTGGCGTTTAGTTATACCAAAGCTAAACTCAAAAATGACCTGC
>CAMXWI010000148.1 GCA_947252915.1 uncultured Lactobacillus sp. | reverse complement strand
TCGTCGGGGCCGTTCATTTGCCTTGACCTTGGCAATTGCCTGCTGACTATTAAGTCCCTTAGCCTGATTAACAACCGTAATGTGCCCACCCTTGGCAGGAATGATCACAAGCACTTGCCGCCGATGCTGATTTTTACCAGTAACCGTATAGTAAGTCTTTTCACGATTATACACGTAGAAACCTGTCGGTTGATCCACCTTCGCGTACTTTCTAGCCAGTGCATAAGCCTCATGACGAGCTTGACTGCGGGGGTGGTTTGCAATTGCAAATGAAATCCAGCACACTAGAATAAGTCCCAAGATCGTTAATACAATCCGCCGGAATAGGCGCATCCCATTAATGCGGTTTTGCTTTTTTTGAACATCTCGCCGACTTTGCATTGCATTTCCCTTTCTCAACAATTTAACAACTTTAATATTATAGCAAATTAATTACCGTTTGTATGTTGTTGACAGTGTTTTAAGAATTTTTTTGTCTTTGTGGCAATTTGACGAGTGGCAACCTGTTCCACCGTCAAATCTTTTGGCAAAGCATTCAGAATACTTCGACCGTAACGCCGTTGTGCTAAGCGCGAATCTAACACCACCGCAACTCCATAATCCTGGGGAGTTCTTAAAAGGCGGCCAATTCCCTGACGTAAGCGAATCGTTGCCTTGGGCAAAGCCGAATTATAAAAGGGATTTTTCCCTTGTGTTTGCAGCAGCTGATGTTCTGCTTTCGTAAACGGTTCATCGGGGGCATCAAATGGCAATCGAGTCACGATCAGTAACTGGAGTTGTTGATTTGGCAAGTCAATTCCTTCCCAAAAACTATTCGCGCCCATCAAAAGCGAATTAGTCCCAGTTGCAAATTGTTTCAACAATTTTTCACGATTACCATTAATTCCTTGTGCCAAAATGTCACGTTGGTTAAATAAATCGGTTTGCCGCAGTAATCCATATACTTGTTCAATCGTTACTAATGAATTAAACAAAACCATCGTTTGACATTGATTTTCCTGGGCAATTCGATAAATACTTTGTGCCAAATAATTAATGTACTCATTCTCATTTTGATAATCCGGCATTACGGAATCAGTTGCAACGTATAGCCGTGCATTTTGCTGATAATCAAAGGTTGAAGGAAAACGTTTGCTTTTAACCTTCTGTGGATCCAAATCTAATTGCTGGTAAAGATAGTTTGACCGGCCAGAAGTGAAAAGCGTGGCCCCAACAAACAGCTGCCGATAAAAATAAGCATACACATTTTCTCGCAAATAATGATTTGCGGATAGCAGACCACCAGAGAGGCGCAGAGTACTCCGCTCGCTGGACTGACGAACATTGAGCCAGTACACTGCCGCATCATTTTCATTCCGTAAGTTTTGGCCAACGAGCCGGAAATGTTCATCAATGTGCGTTAGGACACTCATCTGGCTGCCAACCTGATTCATTACATACCGATCACTACTCAACCAGCTTTCGTTACGCGCTTTAAAGAGGTGCTCTAGAGCCGTGAAATGTAATTTTAGGCTCGCTAGAGATTGCTCTAATCGCATCATCAACGACTGGTCTGGCGAAAGTAGTTCATACAGATCATGATTGTCAACGACCTGTTCGATAAATTCATCACCAGCCGTAATCTGAGCTTGATTGATCATACCGTACAATGCTTCTTGAATATCGTCTAACGCTGCCCGGAATTCGTGTAAATCAGCCCGCATGAGTTCAAGATTATATTGACCAAGCGGTAATTTAGCGAACAACTTAGTTAAGCCCTGATCGCTTTCGGCTTCAGTCAAGGTTTGCAATTGATTAATAGCGACCGCCGCCCGTGAAAAACTAATTTCATCACGTGAATTTTGGAGAACACTTTCACTCAAGTGCTGAGCCTCATCCACTACCAAGTAGGTTAATGGGCTGGTGGCACCTAACTCTTGAGCATGAGCAACTAGATAGGAATGATTAGTGACGATGATATTGGCCATCGCTAATTTTTTCTGCCGCCGTACCAAAAAATCGTTTCGATAAAGCGGATCATCCTTAGTTAGGGAAGCCATTCCATGGTGACGAATTTCTGTGAAGAATGGCGATCGCTGAGAATTAAGGTTTAATTCGTCTAAATCTCCCGTGGTAGTTTGTAGTAACCATACCACGATCTGTGCTTTGATAATCTGTACCAGCTGCGAATCATCGTGCACACTTAACGAGTGAACAAATTTACTCAAATTTAAATAATGAGAATTTCCCTTTACTAACACCGCAGTCGTTTGAAAAGGCAGAATTTGATTTAATTGATCCACTGGTTTAGAGATGAGTTGCTCTTGCAAAACATTCGTTGCAGTACTAATCACAATCTTATGGCGTGGGTAGGTTAAATAGCTCAATGGTAGTAGATAGCCAAGGGTTTTCCCCATTCCGGTACCTGCTTCAATCACCAATTGATTATTCCCATCACGACTAAAGTGATTATAAATGGCATTCATCATTTTCGATTGAGCAGGCCGATATTCTAGCTTTTGCTTAAACAGTCGTTCCTTCTGGCGTTTTGTTCGTGGGTAGTGAATTGGCGGTACTGTTTCCGCAACAAGTGGTCGTTCCTTTCGCAAAACAACTCCACCACTAATATATAAATGATCAGCTAACGGCAGCGGGTGCTGCTTACGATTATCCAATTCTCTTTGAAAAAGATTAGCCGTTTGAAACGGTAACTGCATCTTCATCTTCACTAACGTTTGTAAAGTGACCGTCGGCAAAGCACGTAACTTAGCCAAAAGATCCTTTAATAACACACCAGTTGCCTCAGCATCAGAAACCGCACTATGCGGATGATCATGTTCAATATGTAAATAACTAGTTAAATCACGCAGTCGGTAACTTTTGGCCGTTGGCATTAAAATCTGACTAAGCGTAACGGTATCAATGGCGGAAATCCGTAAGGGATCCCTGCCGACCCGCGTCAATTCATGGTTAATAAAGGGAAAATCGAAGTTAACGTTGTGTGCAACAAAGATGGTCCCACTCAGCAAACTTTCTAGAGTTGGTGCGATATCTTCTAATAAAGGTGCTTTACTAACGTCCTT
>CAMXWI010000147.1 GCA_947252915.1 uncultured Lactobacillus sp. | reverse complement strand
ATGCAAGATACTTTCTATGTTACCCATTCGATCCTGATGCGGACCCAAACCTCGCCGATGCAAGCACGAATGCTTGAAAAACATGATTTTAGTCAGGGCCCGTTAAAAATGATTTCACCAGGTAAAGTTTACCGGCGGGATACGGACGATGCCACCCACAGTCACCAATTCCACCAGGTTGAAGGAATGGTTGTTGGTAAGCACGTCACAATGGCTGATTTGAAGGGAACGTTAGAAGTAGTGGCTCAACACCTATTTGGTGATCAATTAAAGGTTCGCCTGCGGCCAAGTTATTTCCCATTTACTGAACCATCAGTTGAAGCGGATATTACTTGTTTCAATTGTTTAGGTAAGGGGTGCGCCATTTGTAAGAATACCGGTTGGATTGAAGTACTAGGTGCCGGAATGGTTCACCCAAACGTTTTGAAGATGTCTGGTGTCGATCCCGAAGAATATGGTGGCTTTGCCTTTGGATTAGGTCCGGATCGCTTTGCCATGTTGAAGTATGGAGTCGAAGATATTCGTGACTTTTACCAAAATGACGTACGGTTCTTAACCCAATTTGATCAGAAAGGATAGTGGACTATGAAAGTATCATATCAATGGCTAAATAAATATTTGCCGCTAGCGCAAAACAAAATTAAGCCTGCTGCACTGGCAGAGAAATTAGCCCGGACGTCAGTGGACATTAATGCGGTTTATTCCCCAAGTGACGGCTTAAAGAAAATTATTGTTGGTTATGTGGAAGAATGTGTTCCGCATCCTGATTCTGACCATATGTCAGTTTGCCAAGTTAAGGTTAGTGATGATGAAACCATTCAAATTGTCTGTGGCGCGCCAAATGTGCAGGCAGGCAAAAAAGTTATCGTGGCCTTACATGGAGCACGGATTGCGGACAACGTTAAAATTAAGCGAGGCAAGATCCGTGGTGAAGAGTCTGACGGAATGCTTTGTGCATTACAGGAAATCGGCTTTAGTGAAAAGGTCGCACCTAAAGACTATGAAGATGGCATTTGGTTCTTGCCTGATGATGCAAAAATTGGTGACTCAGTCTTTCCATACCTTGGGATGGACGATACGATCGTGGATACTGATGTCACACCAAACCGTGGTGATATGTTGAGTATTTACGGGAATGTGAATGATCTTGCGGCAATCTATGACTTGCCAAATGGTTTTGAAAGTCATGCGGTCACAGAAAACGACGATGCTAAGACAGCTGATTTAATTTCTGCAGAGGTTGCTGATGATCAAATGGCACCAGTATATAAACTTCGGGTCATTAAAAACGTTCAGATTGCGGATAGCCCGATGTGGCTCCAAATTCGTCTGTGGAATTCCGGTATTCGGCCAATTAACAACGTTGTTGATATTACTAATTATATTTTACTGAAGTATGGACAGCCATTACATAGTTTCGATTATGATAAGCTGCCCAGCCACAAGATCCGTGTTCGGCATGCCAATGAGGGTGAAACTATGACAACTCTAGATGGTGAAGAGCAAACGCTTAAGGCCCAAGATATTGTTGTCACTGCTGGTGATCAACCAGCGGCCCTTGCAGGAACTATGGGTGGCGAGAACACCAAGGTTGATGATCAAACAACGAATGTCGTGTTAGAATCTGCAATTTTTGATCCAGTGATGGTTCGAAAGCAAGCACGACGACTTGACTTACATAGTGAATCTTCAATGCGCTTTGAACGGGGAATTAATCCAGAAACCGTTGAACAGGCGTTGGACGAAGCAGCATATTGGCTGCAAAAATTAGCTAATGGACAGGTAACTAAGGGCATTGTGGTTGGTCATGACCAGCAATATCCATCACAAGAAATTACCTTATCCTTACAAAAAGTTAAGCATGTTCTGGGGATCAATATCGATATGGAACAAGTAAAGGCGATTTTTGATCGATTAGCTTTTGAGACAACTCAAAAAGATAAGGATACGTTAATAGTTAATGTCCCAGCGCGGCGGTGGGACATTAGTCTGCCAGCTGACTTATATGAGGAAATTGCCCGTTTGTATGGTTACGACAATATTCCATCAACCCTGCCAGTGATGACCCGGAACCTGGGTGGTTTAACCAACCGGCAAAAGAAGTTGCGGGCTAGTCGCCATGTTCTTGAAGGAATGGGCTTAAATCAAGCGATTAGCTATTCCTTAACCACGGTTGATAAAGCTAAGCAGTTTGAAGTTACCCCAAGCACGACGGAGCCAATGAAGTTGGATTATCCGATGAGCTCTGATCATGTGGCGACGCGGATGAGCATTATTTCTGGCCTGTTAAACGATATTGCTTATAATGAAGCCCGAAAAGTAACCAATGTGGCACTGTATGAACAAGGTCGGGTCTTCATTCCAAAAGGTGGCGAACGCCCTGAGGAACAAGAACATGTTGCTGGTGCAATCACTGGGAGTTTAGTTGCGGATAGCTGGAATCAAAAGGCACGTTCGGTTGATTTTTATCAAATGAAGGGGATCGTGGAACAGTACCTTGATAATTTAGCAGTGGCAGGGACGATTACTTTTGTTGCCGATCAAAGTCGTTCAGAAATGCACCCAGGACGGACCGCCAATATTTTATTAGATGGTGAAGTAATCGGTTTTATTGGTGAAGTTCATCCAAATGTTGCTAAAGATTACAAGATTGATGAAACCTACGTCTTTGAAATCAATTTGGAAGCAGTATTGGCAGCGGATGTTCGTGATAAGCACTATCAACACATTAGCAAGTATCCAGAAATTACCCGTGATATTGCTTTATTAGTTGATGATACCGTTACGAATGATGAAGTCGTCGCAATTATTAAGCGGCGTGGTAGTGCCTTCTTGAAGCACATCCACCTCTTTGATGTTTACACTGGTGTTCATTTACCAAAGGGTAAGAAGTCATTGGCGTACACGCTGACTTATCAAGATGATCAGGGAACATTAAAGGAAGAAACGGTTAACCAAGCATTCGCAAAGATCGAAAAACACCTCACTGAAGAATTAGGTGCAGAAATTCGTTAATAAATAAATTAGCAAGGGGCTGAAAGAGGATTTCCGGTCTCTTGCTTTTCGTGTTGTTGTAAGTGATAGAAAGGGCCTAATT
>CAMXWI010000146.1 GCA_947252915.1 uncultured Lactobacillus sp. | reverse complement strand
ACACAATAGAGCAATCGTCGGCAGCGTCAGATGTGTATAAGAGACAGCAACTAATCCGATTAAACCACCTACGATTAATACCCAAATCCAGTACATATTTTCACCTTTGGTCTTTCTTTGCCATGAATCAGCAATTGCTAATTCATTGAGTGAATACGATATTGCCGGGTTTGACCATGATAACGAGTTCCTCAGAAATATGTGGTTATTTAGTATCTTAATCATACCTGATTGTTTTATAAAAAGATATATTTACTAAAATGTCTTATCAAAAACATAATATAAAATAACTTTTGCTTAAATCGGATCAAATTGCTTTTTAAAAATGTCGGTATCTGCTACACGAGCTTTGTTATAATGAAAACATTACAAACGTTAATAATGGAGGAAGAACTGTGAAACGCCAAATTCCAGTACACAAAAATGAAGAATATTCAGCAACGGTCACTGATTTAACTTACGAAGGTAATGGCTTAGTTAAAATTGATGACTTTCCCGTGTTTGTCCCAAACGCGCTTCCGGGAGAACAAATTACGGTCCGGATTACGAAAGTTGCTAGTCACTTTGCGTGGGGACGGGTGATGGATTGGCAAACCAAGAGTGCTGATCGGGTTGATGTGCAAGATAAAAAGTATATTCAAACGGGCATTGCGCCACTTGGTCATCTTAAGTATGCGGCACAACTAAAGTTTAAGCAGCACCAGATTCAAGAACTTTTAGCGAAGGCCCATTTAGATAATATTGAGGTGTTGCCAACTTTAGGGATGGAGAAGCCATATCATTATCGTAATAAGGCCCAGGTACCAGTAAAAATGGTTCGTGGCCAGTTAGAAACAGGGTTTTATAAACGGGGTAGCCATACCCTTGTCCCGATTGAAGACTTCTATATCCAGGATCCGGTAATTGATCAGGCAATTGTGGTCGTTCGGGATCTGCTCCGGAAGTATCATGTGACACCGTACAACGAACAAAATGGCCAGGGAGTTATTCGGACAGTCATGGTGCGGCGCGGTTATTATAGTCATGAAGTGATGGTCGTTTTGGTCACCAATACTAAGCACTTGCCGATGAAGCAACAGATTGTGGATGGTATTGTAGCTGGTGTTCCAGAAGTGGAAAGTATTGTGCAAAATATTAATGATCGTCGGACTAATCGTTTGCTTGGCGACCGGGATGTGACACTTTGGGGAGCGGATGAAATTCATGACCAATTATTAGGGATTGATTTTGCAATTTCACCATTGTCGTTCTACCAGGTTAATCCACAGCAGACGGAACGGTTGTATCAAGCGGCCATTGATAATGCAGGACTTGATGGCTCACAGACCGTGATTGATGCCTATTGTGGAATTGGGACGATTTCTCTAGCGGTTGCTAAGCATGCGAAGCAGGTTTATGGGGTCGAAATTGTTCCGGCCGCGATTGCTGATGCAAAAAAGAATGCGCAAAACAATGGAATTACGAATGCGGAGTTTGTTGTTGGCAAGGCAGAAGAGCAGTTTGCCAAGTGGCAAGCGGAAGGCTTGAAGCCGGATGTTGTGATTGTGGATCCACCACGGAAGGGGCTTGCTGAATCGTTAATTGAAGCCACTGGTAAGATGGCACCAAAAAAGGTGATTTATGTTAGTTGTAATCCAGCGACCTTGGTACGCGATATTCAACGGTTTGCGGAACAAGGTTACCACGTCACGAAGCCGATTCAACCGGTGGATCAGTTTCCGCAGACGACGCACGTTGAGAGCGTAACGGTTCTTGAGCGGAAAAAGTAGTGGGCTAGAAACCGCACCGTTAAGGCATTTATAAAATCAAAAAATGTGTATCTTTTTGTGACCAGTTTCCACAGATAGATACACATTTTTCGTAGGTGGCTGGAAACGTTGATTTAATAGGCTTTGTCTAAGGAGTTGACAAATTCTCGCAGACGACCTTCAAAATTGCCTTAATTTTGGGGTGTGATCAGTTTCTGCAAACAGGAGCCTAAATAAAGTTGATATGTTTCCACTGTTAGTATTGACAGGTTTCCACAAAGCAAAATAGCACCCATCCGAATTAGCTGAGTGCTATATTTTTTAATGAGCTGAAGTCAGCTTGATGCCAATGATTGATATAATTAGCAGTGCAACGAATGCCCAAGTGATGGGGCTGAGCTGATCGTGGAACCACACGTTACCGACGATAACCGACCCCACGGCACCAATTCCAGTTCAAATTGGGTAAGCTAAGCTGATGGGCAAGTGTTTAGTGGCCATGATTAAGCCAGCAAAGCTGATAATCATCCCAACCACCGTCGCAATTGCCCAGCCTGGTTGCGTAAACCCGTGGCTTAACTTCATAGTGGTAGCCCAGACTACTTCAAAAATTCCTGCAATCATCAATAAAATCCATGCCATATAAAAAACCTCAAAAACAAAAGGAGAGTCAGACATCTCTTCAAAGGCCTAATGAGACGTCCGGCTCTCCTGAATTTTAACTTCCCGGCGGAAGATTATTTATGGATCTATAAATAGATTAGCAAAACTAGAGGTGTTTGGCAAGGAACTATAAGCTTAACCTTTAACCGTAATCACTTCACCATCCTTGAAAGTAAATTCAATTTTGCTTTTGTAGATGGTGATTTTTTCGATCAGGAGGCGGACCATCTTCTCATCAAACTTGGTGAGGCCACCTTGATAGGTTTGGAAGAAGGACTGGATGTTCTTCAGGTTGGAGCGTTTGATGTCGTGGTCGATTTCCTGTTGTATAAGCTGTTCACGTTGTTTTCGTAAGGCTTGGACCTGTTCAGTTAATTGCTCGACGTTCTTATTGTGGGTACTCATATTCAAGAGCAATAACTGTTGATCTTCTAATTGTTGGTCAAGCTAATCCAGGCTAGGGCCGTTGGTGCCTTTGGTGACTTTAAGGATGTTGGCGGCGATTTGCTTATCAGCGAGTTGGTGTTGTTGGATCAACTCGTTCATGGCCTTTAAGCTGGCTTCTTCTAAGTCGGCTTCAGTAATTGTCCGACCCATGCAGCGTTTTCCTTTGTGATTCCAGTGAAGACGGGAATAGCAGCGCCAGACGTTGACCTTTTCGACCTCGCCAATCCTTGGTCGATACCAAACGCACCGGGTGTAGA
>CAMXWI010000145.1 GCA_947252915.1 uncultured Lactobacillus sp. | reverse complement strand
ATTATACACCACTTATTTCTTCAAAGTTGCTTTCTAAAATAAATGAGGCTGAGCAAATCCCAGCCTCATTAAAATAGTTTACTTTCGTGATGCTGCTTTACGACGTTTAGCAGCCTTTTCACGTGCATTCGTATTCAAAATGTGCTTCCGCAAACGAATATTTTCTGGAGTGACTTCGCAGTACTCATCTTCATTCAAGAATTCCAGTGACTCTTCCAAAGTGAAGTGAGTTGGCGTCTTAATCCGTGCCATTTCATCAGAACCAGCGGCCCGCACGTTCGTTAAGTTCTTACCCTTTGTGATGTTGACAGTGATATCGTTTTCACGACTGTTTTCACCGACAATCATTCCTTCGTAGACTTCCGTACCTGGATCAATTAACAAAGTCCCACGGCTTTCAATTCCCATCATTGCATAAGTGGTTGCCTTACCGGCATTCATGGAAACCAGGGTTCCCTTTTGTCGACCAGGGTTCCAGTTCTTAATTACCGGAGCATATTTTTCAAAAGTATGACTCATAATTCCGTATCCACGCGTAATTGACATGAACTCAGTTGAGTACCCAATTAACCCCCGTGAAGGAACGAGGTAAGTCAGACGGGTTTGACCATTATTGTCAGGTTCCATGTTCTTCATTTCACCCTTACGCTTATTTAAGCTATCAATAATTGATCCGGTGTATTCATCAGGCGTATCAACAATAACTTCTTCAAATGGTTCACACATTACACCGTCAATTTCACGATAGATAACTTCTGGACGAGATACTGATAATTCGTAACCTTCCCGACGTAAAGTTTCAATCAGAATAGAGAGGTGCAATTCACCACGTCCAGATACTGTCCATGCTCCAGGATCATCCGTGTTTTCAACCTTCAGCGAAACATCAGTTTGCATTTCACGCTTCAAACGATCTTCCAATTGACGAGCAGTCACGAACTTACCTTCGCGACCCGCAAATGGTGAATCATTAGTCCGGAAAGTCATCCGCAATGTTGGCGGATCAATCCGTAATGGAGTAATTGCTTCCGGATGGTTAGGATCAGTAACCGTTTCACCAACGTTGATGTCTTCCATTCCCGAAACGGCAATTAAGTCTCCAGCTTCAGCTTCTTGAATTTCTTCACGCTTCAAACCGAAGAACCCAAATAATTTAGTAACTCGGAAATTCTTTTTAGATCCATCAAGCTTCATCAGTGTAACATTATCACCGATCTTGATCTTACCACGGAAAACCCGGCCAATCCCAATCCGACCAACAAAGTCATTGTAATCAAGAATTGCCACTTGAAACTGAAGTGGTTCATCTGAATTATCAACTGGAGCGGGAATTGTCTTGACAATGGTATCAAATAATGGCTTCATGGTGTGTTCTTGAGTAGAAACATCGGAATCGTAACTAGATGTCCCATTCATTGCAGAAGTGTAAATAACAGGGAAATCAAGTTGGTCTTCATCTGCCCCTAGTTCAATAAAGAGGTCAAGAACTTCATCAACTACTTCTTCTGGACGAGCACCCTTCCGGTCAACTTTGTTAATCACAACGATTGGTGTCAAGTGTTGTTCCAAAGCCTTCTTTAAAACAAACCGCGTTTGAGGCATTGTCCCTTCAAAAGCATCAACGACCAAAAGAACTCCGTCAACCATCTTCATAACCCGTTCAACTTCACCACCGAAGTCGGCGTGACCTGGAGTATCCAAGATGTTAAATTGATATTTACCATACTTCACTGCGGTATTCTTTGAAAGAATCGTAATTCCCCGTTCACGTTCAATGGCGTTAGTATCCATTGCCCGATCTTGAATATCAAAGTGTTCTGGTAAAGTATCAGATTGCTTCAGCATTTCATTTAGCAAAGTGGTCTTACCGTGGTCAACGTGTGCAATGATCGCAATATTACGAATATCATCACGTGATTTCATGCTTAATCTTCCTTTCGAAACTTAGTAATTTAATATGATTTCATAAAAAAACTGTGACCTTCGTCACAGTATCAACGGCTAATTCACAAGTTCCAAAACATCGTCTGTAACCTGCTTTGTCGCTACCAATACAAGGTTAGATGATAGCACATCGACGCTCTGCTCGTCAATTCCTTTCACAACTAATCCTAGTTCTTTTGCTAGAACCATTCCAGCTGCTAAATCCCACGGCTTTAAGTATGAAAGGTAACCGCCAATTCGTCCAGTTACCACGTAAATCATCTCAATGCCGGCACTTCCATACATTCGTAAACCACGCGCTTGGCGTTCAACTTCACGAACATTATGACCACCATCAATAGTCAATCCTGCATTGACAACCATTAAGCTATCATGAAGATTATTATTAGCTGGAGCATTAATTTTCTGATCGTTAACAAATACTCCCGCACCATTACCGCCATGATACAATTCGCCATTCATAACATCCATAATGTAGCCATAGGTTGGCTTACCATCGACATAAAGTGCCACCATAATGGCAAAATTACGGTGTTGCATAACGAAATTCATTGTTCCATCAATCGGATCGACGATAAAAACATGCCCATTCAGTGATTTAACTTGGTCGCCATACCCCTCTTCACTAATAATCTGGGCTGTCGAATCAATTTTTCGTAACTGTTGATTTAAATACTGTTCATTCTCCTTATCAACAGTTGTCACCAAATCTTTATAGCTTGTTTTCAGATCAACATCATAGGATTCTTTCATCCGCTGTAGAGTACGTTTTTGAATATCCCACATTAAATCTTGAACTCGTTGGTCAATTTCTGATAGCATCATCCTACCCCCGTGCTAGCTTAATAATATTTTGCTTGCTATTTTGTGCAGCTTTGATTACATCATACAATTGATAACCACTTACCGCATAAAAATTTCGCCCCAATTGCTTTTCCTCTGATTTGGCTGGCACGATTTTTTTAAATTCACGGTATGATTTTAGAAGAGTTGAACGTGCTACTCCGCTTTCATAGGCAGCTTCAACATTATTTAATAAACCAATCACCGTCTCCAGCTCTGTAGTTGTCCAGCTTGGGTCAATTGGATACGAATAATTACCATTTACCATATTATCCACCTCTATTTTTTATTATTTTACCATTCTTCTTTTGAAATGACGTCTTAGTTTTAATGCAACCATGAAATATTTTGTGATAGACTTATAT
>CAMXWI010000144.1 GCA_947252915.1 uncultured Lactobacillus sp. | reverse complement strand
AAAATATAACTGGTCTCTTTAATTTTAGTCCTGAACAAAAAAACGGTCAATTATTCATTAACGCTTCTTTAAGACAACAATTAGACGGAGAAGTACCCACAAAACGGCATTCACCACGATTGCGAAGACCATCATCATGATTAACGGACGAATTAAATGGGACAATTGACCTGAAATGATTCGATAATCTGTGACCAAACTCAGTAAAAAAGCCAATATGATCAATACCACACCGAGGGCGATTAATCCCTGACGGCTATTTTGTAAATCTGCCCCACTGAGGTCAAACCCGCCGACACTAATATTGATCATTAATAACAGCCAAATAAAGAAGTGCCACAACGAGAGCGATTGACTAACAACTGAACCGCCGCCAATTGTCACCAGCCACCGCTCATAAATCGTTGGTACTAAGCAGCGGGTGCTGATGACCATCACTAATGAGCAACCAATGACCGGTGCAATACCAATAAAGACATTGCCAATCTTTTGATACAAACTATCATCATTCCAGACGTGGCTCACATAGCCCAGTCCCCGATCATTAGGATCATGAGCATTCGGAATATGGAGCAAGCTGACCCGGTCGATCCGATGACCAAATAACAGCGCCACAACCAGATGACTTAATTCATGAATCACCACACCAATACCGCCGAGAACTACCTGACCATAAAAGCCACCTAGAACTATCGACAAGCGTTTGTTGGCTCGACTGATTGCCACGACCAAGCTCCCCACGATGACCGGGCCAATCACGATCGTCCTAACGAGCGACCAAAGAATCTGTAAAAAATTATTTCCCATTATTTTTGTTGTAAATCAGCAAATTCAGCATGAACTAGCTTTGCCAAATCATCCGCATTGAGCTCCACCGAACGACCAATTTGTCCGGAGGAAACAAAAATAGTGGATTCCTTTTGAGCATCCTGATCAATAAAAATTGGAAAATGGCTCTTTTCATAGATCCCCACCGGAGTGTTGGCGCCATGGACGTATCCCGTTGTCTTAACTAATTTCTTCAAAGGAATCATTTCGACCTTTTTATTACCGGATACGCGCGCCAATGCTTTCTCATCTAAGTGCGAGTCCACCGGAACAACTCCCACTAGCGGTCCAGTGGTTGGTCCTTCCAGTACTAAAGTCTTGTATATCCGGTGTTCATCAATCCCTAGATGGTCAACACTCATCGTGCGCACATCCCCATCCTGATGAGTTGGAAATTCCATTTGATGGTACGCAATTTTATTCTTATCCAGAATCTGTTCAACTTGGGTCTTCTTCAATTGACCCTTTTTCTTCTTTTTACTCATAATGAATTGGACTCCTTTTTTCGAAAAATTACCGTTTATGGAACGGTCCAATTTTGCAAAAGTGATTACCACTTCAAGAAAGTTTGGTATACTAATTATAGATTATAACCAACACAATTAACTTTCCCAACCGTTGGGAGTTTGGAGCAATTAATTATGTCAGATTTAGTATACCGCTCAGTGATGAGAGATATAAAAGGAAAAATTTTAGAAAACGAATATCCAGGAATGAAATTACCGGACGAACGTAGCTTGAGTGAAATGTATCAGGTTAGCCGCAGTTCAATCAAGCGCGCGCTCGACGTGCTCGTTCAGCAAGGGATCATCTTCAAGAAACGGGGGTCTGGAACCTTCATCAATCCCCTCTACTTAAAAAACCGGGCCATGTTCCGCTATGAAGGTAGTAACTTGGGAATCACCGACAGTTTTCAGTTTGACGGTAAAAAGCAAAGCATCAAACTGCTCAACTACCGGGCTATTCCAGCTCCTGAAGAAATCCAGCAGGACCTTTTTTTAGAAGCAAACGAATATGTTTATAAAATTGAACGATTACGGCTCATCGATGATCAACCTTTCATGATTGAGACCGGCTACATCCCAATTAAAATTTTGCCAACGCTCTCCCCAGAAATTCTGGAAAATTCTATTTTTAACTATCTGGAAACGGAAAAGGGCAAAACGGTGACCCGTTCCTATCTGACATTAACTGTTTCACCATCAAACGCCGTGGATCAAAAGCTCCTCAACCTTACTCCCAATGAACCAGTTGGCATCATGGAAGGAGTTTTCTTCCTGGATGACGGTACGCCTTTTGAGGTTTCTAACATGCGAATCCACCATCAATATATGCGTTTCAATACCTTCGTTAGTTTAGGAAAGGATTAATCATGATTAAAGCAATCTCCGTTGATATGGACGGCACCTTCTTAAATTCACAAAGCACTTATGACCACCAGCGTTTTGCTAAAGTTTTTCGTCAACTTCAAAAGCACAACATCCAATTTGTTGTTTCTAGCGGCAACCCCATTTACCAATTACATATGGCGTTTCCTGACTACGTTAACGACCTTTGTTTTGTCGCTGAAAATGGGGTTGAATGTTTCGACCATGGCACCATGATTTACTGTGGTGAAGTAGCACCAGAAGCAATTAACGGGATTCTCAAACTACACCATGATACTCCCGGAAGCACCTTCCTGTTATCAGGGCTGCATCGTGCCTTCGCATTTAAAGATGAAGATCCTGAATTCATCGACCGGGTGCGGCTCCACTACCCCCGCATGATGATGATCGACTCCTTAGATGAAATTGATGATAAAATTGTCAAACTACAGATGGACGTCCCCGGTGAACGCACCCAAGAAATGCAAGAAAAAATTAATCATGATTTTGCCGGACAATTAACGACCGTTTCCAGCGGTTATGGCAACATGGACTTAATTGTCAGCGGGCTGCATAAAGCAACTGGTCTCAAAGCACTGATGAAAAAGCATGGCTGGCACTCAAGCGAAATCATGGCCTTTGGTGACGGTCAAAATGATATGACCATGCTTGAACTTGCTGGTGAAAGTTACGCCATGGCCAACGGAGACCCACGAGTCATTAAACTGGCTAAGCATTTAGCACCAACTAATGATGAAAACGGTGTGCTTAGTACAATCGAAAAGTATCTTCAAAAATTAGACTAAGTGGCTGGGATTACTCAGCCTTTTTTTAAACAGAAAGGATGGTCAAAATGCTTCCACAGCTTGGCTTAAAGGGAAGTCGATCTCCACAACAAATTAACGATCGTCTACAATATCATCCCACTACATATGAATTTTATACTGACCAAAATGACTTTA
>CAMXWI010000143.1 GCA_947252915.1 uncultured Lactobacillus sp. | reverse complement strand
TGCCCCAATAATTCTTGTACTGAACGAATATCAGCACCATTATTCAACATCGCTGTAGCGAAACTATGCCGTAGCATGTGTGGATGGATATGGACATTGAGTGAGCTTTTTTTAACCACCTGGTTCAGAACGTATTCAATCCCCTCGCTGGTGATGGGTTTACCATAATGATTGATAAAAACCCGGTGATGTTCTTCATGATACTTGTCCATTAACGGCTCTCGACATTCATGAAGGTACCTTTCTAAGGTCACTTTAGCATAGTGACCAAAGGGAACATAACGCTCTTTGTCTCCCTTTCCATGAACCAGAATCATTTGAACATCCCAATTAATCTGTTCTAGTGAGAGATTAGCACATTCGCTAACCCGCATTCCCGTGGCGTAAAGAAGTTCAATGATAGCTCGGTTCCGAAAGTCAAGTGGTTGACCGTTTCCATCAGCTGCTTTAAACAGTGCGTTCATTTCTGGTTCATAAAAATAACGCGGTAGCGAACGAGAATGATGTTTCATTCTGACTTCATCGAATAGATTAGTAACCACTAAACCATTCGTTAATAGAAAGTTATAAAAGGTTCTAAGACTCGCTAATTCACGATTAATTGTCGTCCATTGACGACGGAGATCATTTAAGTGGGTTAAATACGCCTGAATATCTTGACGATTAATCTTTAGCCATCCCTGCCAATGCTTTTTAGCGGTCAAAAACTTTCGAAACATCCGGAGGTCATTTTCATATCCCAGAACCGTGGTTGCAGCTAATTGGCGTTCGCCAGTTAGATAAATAGCAAAAACGTTTGCTAAATCAAATGGGTTTTTAACCACCACTTGACTGTCCTGAAGTAGCAGCCCTAGTTGATCTAGCGAAAAAACTTGTTGTTCCAATTGTGGATTGGGAGTGCGTTGTTGATTAAGCACGCTTAAATAAGCCGCATAATCATTAGCCGTGACTTTTGACCACCCTGGGAAGCCGCCCGCAGTCAGTAAGAAGTCTTCAAATTCTTGGCCGCTATGAAGAAGCTTCTCTAATGGCATGGATAAATGGTTAAGTTGGTACTGTTGATCTAATTTATTTTTTAAACTCTGATCCATCAACTCACCGTTCCTTAACTATTTCTGTACTTCTTCTTCGTAGTCACCATTCGGACAAATAACCTGCTTGCCACCCTTAACTTTCTTTTCAACTAAGAAGTGACCATCCTTTGGACAATTCCGTCCCACTGGCTTATCCCATGAAACAAAGTCACAATCTGGGTACCGAGAACAACCATAGAAAGTGCGGTTTCGTTTGGACTTTCGTTCGACCACGGTCCCTTGACCACATTTAGGACAAGTAATACCAGTGTCCTTGACAATTGCCTTAGTATTTCGACACTCTGGGAAACGTGAACAAGCAATAAACTTCCCATAGTGACCCATTCGAATGACCATTGGAGCACCACAGATATCACAATTAATATCCGCCAGTTCATCCTTCATCGGGATTTTTTCAACTTTTTCTTCTGCAGTCGTAACTTCTTTTGCAAATGGCCGATAGAAGTCATCAACGACCTTAACCCATTCCTTTTTACCTTCTTCAATCTTGTCTAAATCGCCTTCCACATCCGCTGTAAACTTAACATTAACGATTTCTGGGAAGTTTTTTTCAATCAGATCATTGACAATTTCGCCTAGTTCCGTTGGTTCAAAGTGACGTGAAACCAACCGGACATAGTAACGACGTTGGATAGTATCAAGGGTTGGTGCATAAGTTGATGGTCGGCCAACACCATTTTCTTCCAGCGTTTTGACTAAGGCCGCTTCGGTAAATCTTGCTGGTGGTTGCGTAAAATGCTGAGCTGGATCATCATTGACCATTTTAACTTGGTCGCCAACTTCAAGATTTGGTAGTAAGTTATCCTTTTCGGTCCCCCGCTTGTAGACCTTGGTAAAGCCCTTAAACTTAACTTTCGACCCATTAGCACGGAAGTTAACATTATTTTGGGAGATCGTAACGGTCATCGTATCGATAACTTCTGCAGTCATTTGACTAGCCACAAACCGACACCAAATTAAGTTATAAAGTTTATATTGATCAGGAGTCAGATACTTCTTCATCTTAGCTGGTGTTCGGAAAACAGAAGTTGGACGAATCGCTTCGTGAGCATCCTGAGCGCCTTCAGGGAGCTTCCCTTTGATTGGCTTAGTAGCTGCGTATTCGGCACCATATTCTTCATGGATAAACTGTGAGGCTTCGTGCTTAGCGATTCCCGCAATTCGTGTTGAATCCGTCCGCATATAAGTAATTAGACCAACGGCTGCTCCTTCACCAATGTTAATCCCTTCATATAACTGCTGGGCCGCCATCATTGTTTTACGAGTTCGGAACTTCAACCGCCGGTTAGCATCTTGTTGCATCGTCGAAGTCGTAAATGGTGGTTGTGGTTGGCGTCGTCGTTCCTTACGTTCCACATTATCAATGTTAAACATCTTTTGGCGATCTAGCTTGCGCAAGACAGCTTGAACGGCATCATTATTGCTTAAAGCCATCTTCTTACCATTTTCGCCATAAAATGATGCTTTAAACTGTTCACGCCCCTTAGCAAATTCGGCATCAATTGTCCAGTATTCCTCAGGCTTGAAGTTACGAATTTCCTTTTCTCGTTGAATAATCAAATTCAATGCGACTGACTGAACTCGTCCAGCACTCAAGCCTTTTTTCACCTTTTTCCACAAAATCGGGCTGATAGAATACCCAACTAACCGGTCTAAAACCCGCCGTGCTTGTTGGGCATCGACCAGATCCATATTAATTGCCCGTGGTTCTTTAAAGGCTTCTTTAACAGCGTCCTTCGTGATTTCATTGAATGTGACCCGATTTTTGGCAGTATCATCCATTTTTAACAAATTGGAGACGTGCCAAGCAATGGCTTCCCCTTCACGATCGGGGTCAGAAGCCAAGTAAACCGCCTTCGCATTCCGCGCATCACGCCGAAGTTCCTTAATTACGTCACCCTTACCACGAATCGAAATGTAGTCAGGTTGGTAATTATTATCAATTTCGACTCCCATCCGACTCTTAGGCAGATCACGAACGTGGCCAAGACTAGCAACGACCTTGTAAGTCCGCCCAAGATACTTTCCAATTGTTTTCGCTTTTGATGGTGATTCAACGATCACTAATTTCTTTTTATTACGA
>CAMXWI010000142.1 GCA_947252915.1 uncultured Lactobacillus sp. | reverse complement strand
AAACGTTGTTAATAATAAATAACTAGTTGATAAAAGAAAAAAGTTCGCGAAACGAGATATAAACGTTTCGCGAACTTTTTGAGTTCAAATAATTTGATTACTTTTGTCGTGCGGGGTTGGCCTTGGTGGTAATCGCGTAAACACAATTAGTTGCAATCACTGCAAAAACTGCGCCTGTGATTGCAGCATGTAAAAAGTTAATGGAAGTGGCTTCCAATTGGCTACCGATATAGCCGAGGAGCATTCCTAAAATACCACCCCAAATAATTGCCATGATGCTACCCATAAGTTTTTTCATTTATTATCACCCCTTTAAAATCACAAGCTTATTTTAGCATAATTCACAATTGATCGCGAACGCAATTAAAATCTTCGGAACACATGAACCCAGATTTGGTATAATTTGAACGAGAAGGATGGGTGAGAAAAATGTCAGTAACGCCATTAGACGTCACAAGTACATATTCATTATTGCAAAGCACAATTCGACCACGTGATTTGGTGAAAGCTGCTCGTCAACGGGGTTATTCAGCAATTGCTTTAACTGACGAGAATGTTTTGTATGGTGCGGTAGATTTTTATAATGCTGCTCAACAGGCTGGTATCCGCCCAATTATTGGTTTGAAATTACAGCTGACATTTGCAGAATTGGATGAACGAAAAATAACTGTCACCGTTATTGCAAAAAATCAGCAGGGTTATACGGAGTTAATGCAATTATCCACCCAGAAAATGACGTCAAAAGCCGGGATGACGGTTCAGAATCTTGTGAAGCAAATTGATAATTGTGCAATTATTATAAAACCGACAATGGCGATTTTAACTGCTCATCGGGATCCGACCATTCAAAAATTATTATCTTGGTTTGGAAATCAACCAGGAGATATCTTTATGGGGATTAATCTAGTGCTAGATCCAACCGAACGGCAAGTTTTAAAAGATCTCAGCTTGCAAAATGGTCTGAAGCTAATTGCGGATGAACCTGTTGAATATTTAGAGGCTAATCAATATTTCCCAACCCAAGTGTTGAGAGCAATTGGCGACGGTCGACAAATCGAGTCACCATTAAATACCGCCCATAATACTGGTCAGCATTATTTAAGAAATGCTCAAGATCTGACCATTGCCTATGAACGATCTGGCTTAGCTGAAGCCGTAGAAAACAATGAAGCGTTAGTACAAAAGAGTTCATTTAAAATTAATTTTCAGAAGCCAGTTTTACCCAAATTTGCGGTTCCAGAAGGGATGAGTACAGCGCAATATCTCCGTCAACTATGCATCAGCGGTCTACAAAAACGTCACTTGGCGCCAAACACCACGATTAAACAATATCGGGATCGATTGGAGCGCGAGTTGACAGTTATTCATCAGATGGGTTTTGATGATTACTTTTTAATTGTTTGGGATATCATCGCGTTTGCTCACCGTAAACAAATTACTACTGGTCCTGGCCGGGGTTCTGCAGCCGGTTCGCTAGTTGCCTATGCGTTAGCCATTACTGATGTGGATCCACTTGAATATGGCTTACTATTTGAACGTTTTCTAAACCCGAAACGTGCACAAATGCCAGATATTGATTTAGATATTCCAGATAATCGGCGGCAGGAGGTTCTTGAATACGTTCATCAACGGTATGGTCATGAACGGGTGGCACAAATCATTACTTTTGGGACGTTAGCGGCGCGTCAGGTCGTTCGTGATGTTGGCCGGGTGTTTGGTGTGCCTAAATACCAGGTTGAGCAGATCATTGATACTTTGCGGGTGCTTAGTCGCCATCGATCAATTACCTTGGCAGAGGCAATTCAGCAGTCGCAACCACTGCGCAACTTGATGACGGATGACCCAATTAATAAATTAGTGATTGAAGTAGCTCAAAAACTAGAAGGGTTACCAAGGCACTATTCTACCCATGCGGCAGGAGTGGTGCTATCTGCAACACCTTTAAAAAAGATCGTTCCTTTGCAACCAGGGAATGATGAAGCGGGTTTGCTGATGACCCAGTTTCCAAAAGAAACCGTGGAATCAGTTGGTCTGTTAAAGATGGACTTTTTGGGATTGCGTAACCTTTCCATCATGGATCGGGCGTTAGCAATTATTCACCAGACGATGCCAGACTTTGATATTACCAAAGTACCGTTGAATGATCATAAAACCATCCAATTATTTAGGCAAGGGTTAACGGACGGTATTTTTCAGTTTGAATCGACTGGGATTCGTCAAACACTCCAGCAATTAGCTCCAGATAATTTTGAAGATATAGTTGCGGTGAATGCGCTGTATCGACCGGGACCAATGCAAAATATTCCGCATTTTATTGCCCGAAAACACGGTCAGGAACCAATCCAATTACCAGATCAAAGCTTACAGCTTATTTTAGGTCCGACCTATGGGATCTTAGTTTATCAGGAACAGGTAATGCAGGTAGCCTCACAAATGGCCGGCTTTTCACTCGGCCAGGCCGATTTACTGCGCCGAGCAATGAGTAAGAAAAAGCAAGCAACAATGGAAAGTATGCGGCAACGATTTATTAGTGGAGCGGTTAAGAATGGTTATCACCAGTCCATCGCAGAGCAAGTTTTTAACTATATTGATCAGTTTGCTAACTATGGTTTTAACCGGTCACACGCGGTTGCATATTCTAAAATGGCGTATGAGATGGCATACTTAAAATGTCACTTCACAACGGCTTTTTTTACGGCACTGTTAGCAATCGAACCCAACATGGATAAAGTTCGTCTTCACTTGGCGGATGCTAAACGATTTGGAGTTAGTATTATCGGCCCCAATATTAATCAGAGCCAAACGGAATACTCACTGCAAAATGGGCAAATTGTGATGGGATTTTCGATGATTAAAGGAATGCGTCGTGATTTTACCCAAGCAATTATTGAAGAGCGCAAAGCGGGACAGTTTAAAAATCTACCAGATTTTGTACAGCGAATGGGCGAAAAATGGCAAAAAGCTGCATTGATTGAACCGCTAATTTATGCCGGCGCTTTTGATCAGCTTGGCTACAATCGGGCGGAAATGATTGAAGGATTGGCTGGAGTCTTTGCGGGAAATGAATTTAGTTTTCAGAGCGCGGATTTACAGCCAATTATGAAGCGTCGTCAGGAGTACTCCTTAACTTATCGTCTGCAAAAGGAGCAGGAATATTTGGGAATGTATTTATCCGGCCATCCAGTGACACAGTACCAGCGAGTCCGTCAGCAACAGCA
>CAMXWI010000141.1 GCA_947252915.1 uncultured Lactobacillus sp. | reverse complement strand
GATCAAGGTCATTTCCCTTATGGGGTACGGACACAAGAAAATGTATGTCAACTGGCATTAAATATTGGTAGGTATTTAATGACCCATGATATTAAGATGATGATCATTGCATGTAATACAGCGACTGCGGCGTCATTACCAACTTTACAAAAAGAATTACCAATTCCTGTAATTGGTGTGATTAAGCCAGGGGCAGAAGCTGCCTTAGCGCAGCCTAAACATGCTCGGATTGGGGTAACTGCGACTGAAGGAACGATTAAGGCCGGTGCCTACCCGAAGACAATTCATGAATTAAATCCAGATGTCACGGTCATTCCAAAAGCCGCTCAACCGATGGTAAGTGTGGTTGAACACAATGAAGTTGGTACTCCTAAAGCACAAGAAGTTGTCAATGAGCAGCTGGCGATCTTTAAGAAACAACCGGTGGACGTTCTGGTGCTGGGGTGCACGCACTTCCCATTCCTGGCAAAGGAAATTAGCAATCTACTGCCGGATGTGAAATTAGTTGATCCCGCATTAGAAACGGTTAAAACTGCTAAGCAAATGTTAACGGATGCTGATCAATTAACTAGCAGTGATCAACCAGGAACGATGAAGCTATATAGTACGGGGGATTTCCAGGAATTACAAACCGGTGCTGAAAAGTGGCTCCCTGGAGATCATTTTACATGTGAGCATGTTGATATTCCGGGAGATTAATGATGAAGACAATTGTAATTGCAACGAAAAATTTGGGCAAAGCGCGTGAGTATGCTGAAATGTTAGAACCAGTTGGTATTCAAATCAAAACGCTAGCTGATTTTCCAGAATTTCCAATTAATGAAAATGGGCAGACTTTCGAGCAGAATGCTTTCATCAAGGCCCAAACGGCGGTTAAAAATTTGGGATTACCAGTATTAGCTGATGATTCTGGATTAATGGTTGATTATTTACAGGGTGCACCGGGAGTTCATTCGGCACGATATGCCGGTGATCATAATGATCAGGCTAATAATCAAAAATTATTGCGTGAGTTAGCCGGTGTGGATGATTTGTATCGAACGGCGCATTTTCATACCACGATTGTGGGGCTAAAACCGAATAGAGCTAAACTGGTTGCCCACGGGCGAGTGGATGGTCATATTTTACGTAATCCGCAGGGTGAGAATGGTTTTGGATATGATCCACTGTTTTATGTTGACGAACTGGGTTGTGCAATGGCCACGTTGACTGACGAACAGAAGAATGCGGTTAGTCATCGGGGACGGGCATTAGCTACATTTATGAAGAATTTTAATGATTGGTGGCTACAGTAATGAAGGTTTTATTTGTAAGTGATAATCATGGTGATGAAGAAATTCTTCAGGAGATTGTAACTCAGTTTGCTGGCCAGGTTGACGGTATTTTCCACTGTGGTGATTCGAATTTAGCACCATCAACGCCCGTCATGAAAAATTATGCAACGGTGATTGGTAATACTGATTGGGGATTTGATTATCCGTCAATAATTACTCGGCAAATCGATGATCAAGTTGTGACAGTCACGCATGGTCATCTCTATCAAGTTAATACGACCCTAACACCATTGCTACTGCTCGCTCAGGAAACTAATGCCGACATTGTTGCATATGGGCATACGCATCAATTAGCTGTAACTGAGCGTGATCAGCGACTATTTATAAATCCGGGAAGCATTAGTTTTCCACGTGGTGAATATGTTGGAATCGGTGGAACCTTTGCCATTGTTGAAGCCACAGATGAAGACTTTCATGTTCAGTATTACGATCGTCATTTACAACCGGTGCCAAAATTAAAATTTACGTTTAAACGTGGTTAATATCAAAACCGCCTCATCATTCAGACTGTCAAATGATGAGGCGGTTTATTTTATTGGGCAACTTGGCGCGGTAGCTTCATGTCAAGAATATTCATGATGGTTGCTAAACACCATCATCATTATTTGAAACAGCAGTCGTGTGAGCGGCTTGTAATTTAATGTGGTCAGCAGCGTTAGCCATTGCAAAGCTGTTTTTGGTCATTGATAACATGCCGAGATCATTTTCGTTATCACCAAAGGTCACAATTTCGTTCGGATCTTTGATGCCGTAAATGGTTTGTAAAGGTTGGATGGCGTTCCGTTTAGTTGCCAAGGCGTTGCCGATTAATTCACAGTTATAACCGGAATTTTCCATTAGTAAGTTGGCTGGTAGATGATTGTCTAATTTGGCGTGAATGTCGTCCAAGTTTAAAGAATGGGAAAAGCAAATCGTAATTTTAGTGAAGATTTCATCTGGGAATGTTTGAAAAACGTTTAATAATGATGGAACCCGGGTAATTTTTTCGTAGTAAATTTTCATTCGGTTAAAGTCATCATTACTCATGGAAGCATCAACGTAAGAACCATGAACTCCGGAAACAACTAGTTGATCAATGTAGTCAGTTAAAGAAGTACGATGCAGAACAAACAAAAGACTATTTAAATCATGCGGGGTGAGGGGGATGTAGTCAATTAGACGGTTGCCCACATGGGTGACAGACCCATTTTGTGAAATAAATCCTAGATGGTCCTTGAATTCATAAAAGTCGCGCCGCAGTCGTGGATAACTTGAACCACTGGCTAAGACAAATTTAATTCCCCGTGCTCGCATCAAGGCGAAAGCATAGGCAAATAAGTTATGGTTATAAGAATGATGGTCATTTAAAAAGGTTCCATCCATATCCGTAACGATCATTTTCACGGTCATGGTATTCATCTCCTATTCAGCTAGATGAATGCCTCCCCGAGCAAGTGCTTTCAGGTAGGCACTCAATAATTTTGCGGTAATTTTGGCTTGATTGTTGGTTGGCATATTTACGGCAACGCGGAAAACTACTTTACCATTAACGTCGACTGGTCCAATAATTTCTGGCGCTGCCACTAGCTCGGCTTGCTCGGTTTGCATCATTTCTTGATTCTCCTTTGTTATGATTTGTTTGACTTTTTCTAAATCCGCATCCACTGGAATATTTAAGTCAATGTTGACCAGGTGGGCATGGCGGGAATAGTTCTTAATAATATTGATAGAACGGTTGGGAATAAAATTAAGAGTTCCGTCAGGGCTCAACAACTTTGTTGTACGTAAACCAATTGCGGTTACGGTACCCTTAATTTGATTGATCTCAACTAGGTCACCAACATCCAATTGTTCTTCTAATAAGATGAAGAAACCATTCACAACATCACTAACGAAGCCCTGAGCACCTAAACCAAGGGCAATACTAAAAATCCCTGCCCCAGCAATTAAGGTCCCCACTGGAACGCCAATAATTGATAGG
>CAMXWI010000140.1 GCA_947252915.1 uncultured Lactobacillus sp. | reverse complement strand
GGTTAACCGAATTAAAAAACTTCATGAAAAAGGACAACCAGTTCTCGTGGGGACCGTCGCAGTTGAAACGTCTGAGCACCTTTCACACTTACTAGATCAAGCGAAGATTCCACACGTGGTTTTGAATGCGAAAAATCACAAAAAAGAAGCGGATATTATTAAAAATGCTGGTCAGGTTGGTGCAGTTACCATCGCAACTAACATGGCCGGACGGGGAACCGATATCAAATTAGGCCCGGGAGTTAAAGAACTTGGTGGCCTAGCAGTTATCGGTACGGAACGTCACGAATCCCGGCGGATTGATAATCAATTGCGGGGCCGTTCCGGACGGCAAGGTGATCCTGGCTTGTCCCAATTCTACCTGTCATTGGAAGATGATCTGATGCGGCGTTTTGGTGGTGACCGGATTAAGGCATTCCTAGACCGGATGAAAGTTGAAGGCGATGATGCCGTTATCAAGAGTCGGTTCCTTACTCGACAAGTAGAGTCTGCTCAAAAACGGGTTGAAGGGAATAACTATGACTCCCGGAAGAACGTTTTGCAGTATGATGATGTGATGCGTGAACAACGGGAAATTATCTATAAAGAACGGCAACAAGTCATTACAGAACAAAAATCACTCAAGTGGGTTCTGATGCCAATGGTTAAACGGACTATTCAACGGG
Source organism: uncultured Lactobacillus sp. (assembly GCA_947252915.1). GTDB lineage: Bacteria > Bacillota > Bacilli > Lactobacillales > Lactobacillaceae > Limosilactobacillus. The sequence continues at coordinate 2,637 of CAMXWI010000140.1, read as the reverse complement.
AAGTTGACCAACACACACTAGGTGACCAAAAAGACTGGAAGTTACAAGAAATTGTTGACTTTGCTGGCGAAGTATTAGTTAATCCGGATGACATTAGTGTTGATGATTTAAAGGGCAAAAACCAAGCAGAAATTGTTGACTATCTGATGAGTCTGGCAGAAGGTGTTTATAAAGATAAACAACGGCAACTTTATGACGCTGACCAGATGCTGGAGTTTGAAAAGGTGGTTATTCTACGGGTCGTTGATGCTCACTGGACCGATCACATTGATGTTATGGATCAATTCCGTCAGTCAGTTGGATTACGGGGTTATGGACAATTGAACCCGTTAGTTGAATATCAGACGGCAGGGTACCACATGTTTGAGCAGATGGTAGCTGATATCGAATATGAAACAACGCGGTTATTTATGAAGTCGGAAATTCGTCAAAACGTTACCCGTTAGTCAGGTAAAGTTATTACAAAAACCAAGGGGCTGTGACATCAGTATTTTAACCAGGTTTAAATCTGAAAATTACGGTCAACAAACGAGTTCGCGGGAGCGTGAGGACGAAGCCAAGGATGGCTTCTTTCACGTTCCCGTTTTGTGTTAAGGAGACTAAATTATGGAACTGGTAGATATTAGTAAAAAAATTGAACAAATGCAGGCAGAAGTTACGCACTTCGGGAGGTCTCTTTGACCTCGATGCATTAAATGAACAAATTGCAGAAAATGAGCATCAGATGAAGGCACCGGATTTTTGGAATGATAGTGAACAGGCACAAAAACTGATCAATGATAATAACCAGTTGAAGGAACGTCGGGACACCTTTGCCAATCTCCGAGACCAATTGGCGGACCTAGCAACTAGTGTAGAGTTATTGAAGGAAATGCCAGATGATGATTTACAAAAGGAGTTGGACCAAAAGCTTCCCCAAGTGGAAAAGCAACTGGAACAGTATCGCTTAAGTCAACTCTTAAGTGGCCCATATGATGCTAGTAACGCCATTTTAGAAATTCATCCGGGTGCCGGTGGTACGGAAGCTCAGGACTGGGGTGAAATGTTGCTCCGGATGTATCTGCGCTGGGCTGACCAGCACGGCTTTGACGTAGAAACGGCTGCGTATGAAGCCGGTGAAGAAGCTGGAATCAAGAGTGTAACTTTACTAATTAAGGGACACAATGCCTTTGGCTATTTGCATCCAGAAAAAGGTGTTCACCGGTTAGTTCGGATTTCGCCGTTTGATGCTGCAGGACGACGGCATACTTCCTTTGCTTCGGTAGATGTGATGCCTGAATTGGATGAGAGTGTTGAAGTTGATATCGATCCGGCAGATCTGCGAGTTGATACTTTCCGTTCCAGTGGTGCCGGTGGTCAGCACATTAATAAAACAGAATCTGCAGTTCGGATTACTCACTTGCCAACTGGGATCGTTACTTCTTCACAAGCGGAACGGTCACAATTGCAAAACCGGGTAACAGCAATGAATATGCTGAAATCAAAATTATATGAATTAGAGCAAGAAAAACAGGCTAAGCAACGGGCAGAATTAGAAGGTGAGCAGTTAGACATTGGCTGGGGATCCCAAATCCGTTCGTATGTTTTTCATCCTTACACATTGGTGAAGGATAACCGGACTGGGTATGAAACCCACGATGGTCAGGCAGTAATGGATGGTAACTTGGACCCGTTTATTAATGCTTATTTACAATGGCAATTAAGTAAGAAAAATCCACACTAAAAATAGTGCAGACGTGCGATAATAATGTTAGAAATTATTGTAAGAGGGTGAGGATATGCAAAAACGTGAACAAATGCATCGACGCTTGACTAAGTCAGCTTCCGATCGGGTGATTGCTGGGGTTTTGGGCGGCCTTGCTCAATATTGGCATTTTAAACCGAATGTTGTCCGAGTGGTCTATTTGATATTTACCGCTTTGACGAGCTTCGTACCGGGAATTGTTATTTATCTGATGTTAGCAGTGCTAATGCCAGATGATCCTCATAAGCCGAATCAATGGCGCAGTTTGATGGATCTATTTAATCAGGGCCATCACGCTAAACATCCGGAACGCAAGGAATTACATAATGTGGAAGAAAAGGATTTATAAGGAACTGGATCAATGAAGGGCTACTTAAAAAGTGTTTTAATTAATACAATCTTGTTTATTGCGTTAGCTGGATTACTCCGTGATTCCGGGACCTTTTATGTTGCAAGTGTTGGTGTAGCTGTGATTGCTAGCCTTGTGCTGGGAATTCTGAATACCTTGGTCAAACCATTTTTGATGTTACTCTCGCTACCGATTAATATCATTACGTTGGGACTATTTAGTGTGGTAATTAATGGTTTAATGTTACAGCTGACGTCTCTTGTGGTTGGTGAGGATTTATTTAATTTCTCATCGTTTGGAATGGCGATGGTAGTAGCAATTATCATGTCGATATGTAATGTGATTATTGCCCGGCATTTTGAAACAGCGGATGAATAGGAGAAAACAATGGAACAAACAGATACAGTTACGGTTCGTGAACTTGTACAAAATGCGCGCTTGAAAGTGCTGCAGGGGGAGGATTATTTAGAACGGCCAATTGTCACTAGCGATATTTGCCGGCCTGCTCTTGAATTTGCCGGCGACTTTACGCACTATCCGGCAA